>JAFVQV010000140.1 GCA_017504645.1 Clostridia bacterium
ACCGATAGGCAAACATCCTTTCACCGGCATCCAGCATGGCAGGAAGCACGTTTTTCCCGAAATCGTTTTGAGAAGCAGGATCCTTTTCGTCCTCCAACAGGTATTTATGCAGCTTTTTCCAGTTAAACACGTAGATGCCCATGGATGCCAGATTGCTTTTGGGCACCGCAGGCTTCTCGTCAAACTCATAAATAGAACCGTCGGGATTGGTATTTAAAATACCGAAACGGCTTGCCTCCGACATTTCCACTTCAATGACCGCAATGGTACAATCCGCATGATTGGCCTTATGCTGCTCGATCATTTTGGAATAGTCCATCTTATAGATATGATCGCCCGAAAGCACCAACACATACTCCGGATCATAGCGTTCAATGAAGGGTATGTTCTGATAAATGGCGTTGGCTGTGCCTTTATACCAATCCGCACCCTTGTTACGCTGATAGGGCGGCAACACGTGAACGCCGGCATCCATACGGTCCAGATCCCACGGTTGACCGGAGCCGATATAGTCATTGAGTTCCAACGGCTGATACTGGGTCAACACGCCCACCGTGTCGATACCTGAATTGACACAGTTGGACAGCGGGAAATCGATAATTCGATATTTGCCGCCATAAGGTACTGCGGGTTTTGCCACATTTCGGGTAAGAGCGTACAAACGACTGCCTTGTCCGCCCGCCAAAAGCATGGCTACACACTCCTGTTTACGAAACATACAAAAAGGCCTCCTTAATCACAACCGAACATAATATTTGGCAACTTACATTTCTTCTTTTTTCTTGCGTGATGTGGGAAGTCGCCGCTTAACACGCAGGAAAATAACCGACAACGGCGGCAGTGTCAACGACACCGATTGGTCCATGCCGTGCATCGCCACCCGTTCAGCCTTCACAAGACCGTTACTCACGCCACCTCCACCAAATACAGCGGCATCCGTAGTGAACACTTCTTCATATACAGCGTACTGCGGAATACCGATGCGGTAGTTTTCCCGTTGTACCGGTGTAAAATTACACACCGCCACCAGCTCTTCCCCTTTACGGGAAATGCGCCTAAAGGAAATCACACTTTGCGCCGCATCGTCGTGAGCGATCCAGGAAAAGCCCTCCCAGGAAAAATCGTTTTCCCACAAAGGTGCGCTGCGACGGTAGAATTCGTTAAGTGCCGCGGTATATCTCTGCAGTTGTGCGTGAGCGGGATAGTCCAGCAACAGCCAGTCCAGCTCCTTGTGATAATCCCACTCCCCAAATTGGCCGAATTCCGTCCCCATGAACGTAAGCTTTTTGCCGGGATGGGCCATCATATACGCCATAAATTGCCGCAGGCCCGCGAATTTTTCCTCGTACGTGCCGGGCATTTTGTTGATGAGCGAGCATTTGCCGTACACTACCTCGTCATGAGATACGGGTAGAATAAAGTTTTCGGAAAAAGCATAGAAGAACGAGAAGGTCAGGGCGTTGTGATTATCTTTGCGGAAATAGGGATCGAGGGATGCATACCGCAGCATATCGTTCATCCAGCCCATGTTCCACTTATAGTTAAAACCCAGACCGCCATCCTCCGCAGGGCGGGAAACCAGGGGCCACGCCGTAGATTCCTCTGCAATCATCATGGTATGGGGATAATCGGCAAACACCGCCTTATTCAGCATCCGTAAAAATTCCACTGCTTCCAGATTTTCGTGTCCGCCGTATTGATTGGGAATCCATTCCCCGTCACGACGGTTATAGTCCAGATACAGCATGGAGGCCACCGCATCCACGCGTATCCCGTCGATGTGATAGTTTTCCAGCCAAAACAACACATTAGAGATCAAGAAGCTGCGCACCTCGGGACGCCCGTAGTCAAACACGCAGGTTCCCCATTCCTTGTGCTCGCCCTTGCGCGGGTCGGCATATTCGTAGCAAGGCGTTCCGTCAAACCGATAAAGTCCGCACTCGTCCTTAGGAAAATGCCCCGGCACCCAATCCATGATGACACCGATCCCCGCCTGATGGCACCGATCCACAAAAGCCATAAACCCCTTCGGCGTTCCGTAGCGGGAGGTGGGGGCGTAATACCCCGTCACCTGATAGCCCCAGGATCCATCAAAGGGATATTCCATAATCGGCATCAGTTCGATGTGCGTATATCCCATTTGGCACACATAGGGGATCAGTTCATCCGCCAGCTTTTCGTAGGAAAAGGGATTACCGTCCTCGTACTGCTTCCAAGAGCCCGCATGTACCTCATAAATATTGATCGGCACATCATACACCGAAATATTTTCTTTTTGCTTTTGCCATGCACCGTCGTGCCAGTCATACCCATCTAGAGTATAGACACGGGAGGCGGTGGAGGGTCTTGTCTCATAATGATATGCGTACGGGTCCGCTTTCATGACACCTGTCCCGTTTTCGTCCACCACATAATACTTGTAGGTGTCGTATTCCGCGATATCGGCGGTATACACCTGCCAAACGCCTTCGTTTCCCAGACGAGACAAGGGCAGCGCTGTGGTATTCCAACCGTTAAAATCGCCTACCAAGGACACCGAACGGGCACGAGGCGCCCACACCCGAAATACATACCCGTTTTCACACGGATGGCAGCCGAGCTCTTTATAAACACGAAACTCGTCCTGTGAAAACAGGCAGCCTTGTTCCGCGCGGCAGTTGTTTTCTCCCATCGATGACATCCTTCCATCCGTTTATACAATTATATTACCAACTCCACCTATAAAAATCAAGGGTATTTTGTTGCTTTTCTTGCAAATTTTTCCATTTTATCTTTGCTGTTTTGTGACATCTTACCAGATTTTTCGCATTTTTTTGCGCATAATCCCCCACACCGCTCCGTAGGCATAAAAATTGCCGAGGGACAGCACCGCGGCTGCCCTTCGGCTTTACTGTAACCCTAATGCACCTGCTCTTCGCGAGGTGTCTGTAACCCCAAACCAAAGCTGATCTGCAACGCCTGATCCACCCGTCCCATGGACAGTTCGTCCAATCGTCCCATATGTTCCTTCAAGCGCCGTTTGTCGATGGTGCGAATCTGTTCCAGCAGCACCACCGAGTCCTTTGCCAAGCCGCTTCCCACAGAATTCACCTGAATGTGTGTAGGCAATCTTGCTTTATCCTTTTGGCTGGTGATCGCCGCCGCGATCACGGTGGGGCTGAAACGGTTTCCCACATCGTTTTGCACGATCAGCACCGGACGGATGCCTCCCTGCTCCGACCCCACCACCGGGCTCAGATCCGCATAAAAAATATCGCCGCGGCGAATGTTCATGGTAGTTCCCCTTTCCGCTTGTTTGCAACAGTAGTGTTGCCCTGTACATCGCCTTTTAAACACCGACGATATTTTTTGTGCTTGTCCTGTTACGCTACATTACAGTGTATGCTCGTCCGCGGTTTTTGACAGAGGATCGCACATAAAAGATGCCGAGCGGTCTTATATTGATACCAAGAAAGGGGTGTTTTGGTGACGGATACTCATTCATATTATGCCTACTGTCAGCAAGCAGCCGACCAAGCCGCCAACCGTTTGCGCATGCTATGTGAAAATAAATGGCCGTCCACAGCGGATATTCGCCTGCAGCAACGGCGCGATGCCGTTTCGCGGCGGCAGGTGTGGGAGGATCTGCACCGCCTGTTTTTGCCGCCCATGGATCGGGAGGATTTGTGGCTACTATGTGTGGAAACGGCTCGCTTGGCGGAGCATGCTGACGAGATCGTGTTGGAAGTGCATCGCCAAGGAAACAGAACTCTTTCCACCACGTACCGTCCCGTGATGCAGGCCGCATTGCAAACCTGCCTTGCCCTGCACGCCGCCACGATTGCCCTGCCCTCGTTTCGCCGCGGAGATACCGCGTTACGGCGGCTTACCGAAGTTCGCAGGTGCTGTGCGCAAACGGAAAAAGCCTACTCCCTCACGGTGCAGCCGCTTTTAAGCGCGCCGTCCCCCGCCGCAATCACCTCTCTGCGTCTGTGCGACCGCATTCTGAATACCACTCAGCAATGCAGCTCCGTGTGCGACCGATTGTATTACATACTGCTCCGGAACAGTTAAAAAGACCCGCATCCGTCCAAAGCAGATGCGGGTCTTTTCTATTTAATCATCGTTGTACATAATCCAATGGGTTAACCAACTTCCCGTCCTTGATCACTTCAAAATGAAGATGTGCCCCGAAAGAATAACCGGTATTACCCACCTTACCTATATATTCACCTTGGGCGACCTTTTGGCCCTCCTCCACATTTAGCGCACTACAATGCGCATAACGAGTCTTAAAGCCATTCCCATGATCGATGAGCACATAATTGCCGTAGCTGCTGTGATACTCTGCCTTTACCACCGTACCGCCGTCAGAGGCAATAATGGGCTTGCCGTGAACATTGCCGCCGGAAATATCGATGGCTCCATGGAAGGAGCCCCAGCGAGAGGCAAAAGGTGAAGTGATGTATTTGGTATACGGCAACGGCCAAATGAAAGTACCGGTAGCAACACCGTCGCCGATAATGGAGGTGTCGGAATACTTCTGTACACCGATGGTGATCACCTGTTCTACCGGCTCCTTGATCACTTCGGTGGACACCACCGTACGGTACATTTCTTTACCATTCACCCGAATGATCTGCCCGTTTACCCACTGTTTACCGTTGACACCCTTTTTCTTGACCGCCTCGTAGCCCAGCGGCTGTGTCGCATCCTCTACGCGAGCGGTGCTGTATTTCACCGTTTCAGAATAGCGGATATTGGTAATGGTCTTGACGGGCAGCGTTTTTAAATAGCTGTGCAGCGTCTCCCGCTCCACGCGAGCAGTAACAGGATACAAGCCCTCCACAATCGTCAACTCGTCAAAAAAATCCACGCCGTCGTATTTATCCGACTTATGGGGTTCCAGGATCTCATCCAGCAGCTTTTGCAGCGCATCGCGGCTGTCCAAGGCACCTTTAAACGCGCCATCCACGTACAGCCCCGCCAGCGATACCAGCGTATCCTTCTCCGCTGCCAAAATGCGGTCACGCAGTTCCTCATCGGTCAGCACCAAGTCGCCCTTGATCACCGACAACGTCATCTGCGGTGCGGCCTCTACGGCAAAGGAGCCGTCGGCGTTGATCACCGATTGGTTGACCATCACTTTCGCTTGGGCATAGGCACTCTCGCCGGCGATATATCCCAGCGGTTCTCCGCCATATTCCAGCGCCAGCGCATAGTCCGCCTGCTGCCAATAACTGATTGTGGTAAACAACACCACCGCTGCCAACACCGGCGCCGTAACATTCAAAAGCGCTTTCAGCACCTTCTTGTGCTGAAAGCGGCTTGCACGAGCCGCGCGCAGGTGCCGTAACAACAGAAGATCCGCTACCGTATGCAGACCGCCGGCAATGGGTCGCCACACCGTACGGGTAAACCGCACCGCAGACTTCACGCAACGGACGGTACGGATCCCCACCACATACAGCACGGAATAGCCGATCTCGGATGCCGAAGGGGCGTTCTCGTTATTTAATTTTGGGAAATGTTTGCCCTGCCGTTTCATGACAAGACCTCCCATGATTAAACATATTTTTCGCAATTATACACGTTTTTTTGCAAAAAAGCAAGTTTGCCCCTACTTTGAGGGGTAAATCAAGTCTTTTTCGGTCCAATTTTCCAGTACATTTGCCAAGGCGGCGGCGTACTCCCGCGCCTTTGTCAGGTCGTGTTCCCGATAGTTACCGCATTCGATCTTAGTAGCGCCGGGCACCGCGCCCTCATAGGCAGCGATAAAGCCCAGTGCCTCTTTGGTAAGAGTGATCGCCTGCGCGTGGGTCATTCCGCGAGTGAGAAAATAAAAGCCGGTACGGCACCCCATCGGCCCGAAATACACAATATTCTCTTCAAAAGCACTGCTGCGCACGTAAGTGGCGAACAAATGCTCCATGGTGTGCATGCCCGCCACCTCCAAAAACGGTGGCGTATTGGGGCGCACAAAGCGCAGATCATAGGTGACAATATCTCCGTCAACGCGGGAGGTATACATCCCCGGTGTCAGCACATCGTGGTCAATCTGAAAGCTGGCGATCTGTTTCATAACGCAATTCCTCCCGATAACTCGTGTGCTGCCAGGCAATCCTGCATATCCTGCGGCAACGAGCTTGTTAAATGAATGGGTTCTCCCGTCAAAGGGTGTGTAAAGGCCATGGCGGCACAGTGGAGAGCATGACGAGGCATGACGACCGTATCGGTGCCGTACATGGTGTCCCCTGCCAACGGGTACCCTAACCACGACATATGTACCCGTATCTGATGTGTCCGTCCTGTCTCCAGCCATAAGCGCACAAGCGTGATCTCCCCGTCGGAACAAAGGGCTTCATAGTGAGTGCGGCTTTCCTTGCCGCCCTCGCCCACCTCGCGCGTGATACAGCAGCCCTCTTTCACGCGGATGGGCTGATCGATCACGCCGCTGCCGCTCAACTCGCCCAGTACGATAGCCAGATATTCCTTACGGGGCTTTTGCGCTAACGCAAAGGCGACATGCGGGTTTTTGGCCGCCAGCAACAAACCGCTGGTGTTGCGGTCCAAGCGGTTGACAGGGCGAAAGGAAAGGGGCGTTCCCTGCCGTTCATAGTATCCCACCACCGCATTGGCAAGAGTAGGCTCAGGCTTTCCCGCCGAGGGATGCACCGCCAAGTAGGGCGGCTTATCCACCACCAGCAGAGCCTCGTCCTCGTAAGCAATGCTCAGCGGCAGATCAGCCCCCTCAATGTGCACCTCGTCTTCGGGCAAACACAGGGTGATCTGCTCACCCGCATGTAACGGGTCAATGGAGCGGCGGCGTTCGCCGCATACCGTTATGCCGTTTTCCGTGTGCTTAAGTCGCACCACCATCCGCCACGACATTCCCAATTCCTGGCGCAGATAAGTCTGCACCGTGGCACCGTCGTAGGCGGGCGGAATGGTATACACCCACTGTTGCATCCGTTCACCCCCGTTTTCTCCCGTAGATTATACGGTTTTTCCTTGAAAAAAGCAAGTTTTGCGAAAGACCTTGTATTTTTGCTAAAATCTGTTAAAATAAATACTGTATATTTTGAAAGGGGTTTTACCTCATGGAAAACAAAAAGTTTTACATCACCACCGCTATTGCTTACACCTCCCGCAAGCCTCATATCGGCAATGCCTATGACATTGTGTTGGCC
>JAFVQV010000141.1 GCA_017504645.1 Clostridia bacterium
AACAGCGGCGTTGCGAACCTCCTCCGGTGTGGCGTCCAATTTGCCGTACGCAATGTTTTCGAACACCGAGCCGGAGAACAAATATACATCTTGCTGAACAATGCCGATGTTATCGCGCAGAGATTCCAGCGTCAGTGTGCGGATATCCTGTCCGTCAATCTCTACACACCCGTCGTTGATCTCGTAAAAACGGGGAATCAGGGCAGAAATGGTGGTTTTCCCTCCGCCGGAGGGGCCAACCAGCGCTACGCATTTGCCGGGCTCAATGGCTAAATCCAGCTTGTGCAGCACCTCGTCGTTTTCGCTGGAATAGCGGAAGGTAACCTGGTGAAACCGAATGTCACCCGTGACCTGTTCTAACGCATGGGCGTTTTCGCGATTGACAATGGACGGTTCCACATCGATGATCTCGAAGAATCGTTCGATACCGGTCATGCCGCGCTGGAACTGCTCGGCAAATTCCACGATACGGCGGATGGAGGTAAGCAGAGTATTGACAAACAGCAGGTATGCCACAAAATCCGCGGCGGTCAAGGAACCAGCACGTAAAAACAACGCACCAGCCACCACGATGATCATGTACATGATACCGTCAAAAAAGCGGGTGGTGGATTGAAATCCGCCCATATAGCGGTAGACCTTTTTCTTGATATTTAAGAAACCAAGATTGCCTTTTTCAAATTTTTCCTGTTCAACCTCTTCGTTAGCAAAGGATTTTACAACGCGAATACCCAGTAGGCTGTCCTCCACTTGGGAGTTGAGCTCGGCTACCTTTTTCCGTGATTCGCGAAAGCCTTCGCGCATTTTGCGGTTGAAAATGGAAAGAACGACGATCATAGGCGGAATCACCGCAAATACGATAAGTGTCAACCACAGGTTCATGGACGACAGCAGGATGAATGAAACGATGATCTTGATGCCCGCAATAAAAAATTCCTCGGGGCAGTGGTGGGCAAATTCCGTCACGTCAAACAGGTCGCTGGTGATGCGAGACATCAGGGTGCCCACCTTGGCGTTGTCGTAATAGGAAAAAGGCAACTTCATCAAGTGGTCGAACAGATCGCGGCGCAGATCGGTTTCGATGCGGGTACCCATCACATGCCCCACGGTGGCCATGTAGTAATAGGCACCGGAGTCAATAAGACGCAAAACAAAATACAGGGTGCCGCACCGCAGGATAAAGGACAAGGTTAGCAGCGCCGGATCGTTGGTGGCGGTTTCGGTGATCTGTCGTACGATCATGGGCAATACCAGCTCGCACACCGTGGTCAACGCGGCACACAACAGATCTAGTATTAAAGTACCCACATACTTTTTGTAATAGGGAAGAAAGCGGCGGATCTTGCCTTTGCTTTTCAAGTCATCAACCCCCTATAGCGATCATAAGGAAAAATCCCGAACGCGAATGCGCTCGGGATCTGGAGCTGGCGGACGGATTCGAACCCCCGACCTGCTGATTACAAATCAGCTGCTCTACCAGCTGAGCTACGCCAGCGAATCGCAGCCCCATCAATATAGCATAAATTGCTTTTAAAGTCAAGCGGGGAGAAACGGGTTTTAAAAAGATTTCTGTCGAACGAAAAATCCATAGAGTGTAAATAATGGTTGACAAATAGGGGGCACAAGGTGTAAACTAAGGATATCCTAATAAATATAGTTAAGTTGGGAGTTGTTTATTTTGAAGAAAGTATTTGCTTTGCTCGCGGTGTGTTTGCTGGTGGTTATGTCCGTTGTTCCCGCTGCTGCCGCTACTCCGAAGGAGGATATCGTTGCGTCTGCAAAGGCGAACCTGCCTGCTGCTTATGCTGACAACTATCTGCCCTTGGTAGAAAATGTATTGCAGCAGATCGATGTTACCGCCGATCAGGCAACGAAGGTTATTGCTTGCATTGAAGCGGTCAAGGCAGGCATCACTACCGATAAGGGTCCTTCCTTGTCCGAGTATTCCGCAGCGGAGATCGAACTGGTAATGGAACAGTTTAATATCGCTTGTGAGACCCTTAATTTGACCTATGAGTTCAAGGCGTCTACGGCTCCTCAGCATGAAGGTGACACGGTTTGCGTGCTCTACGATGCTTCCGGCAAAAAACTGGCGGATATCGACGGTGATGCGGTAAGAAAAACCGACGTGGCTCCTTCTAACGTGAACTATGGTTATGTTGCTCTGGCGGCTGTCCTGATGATGGGTGCTGTAGTTGCTGCTGTGTACGGCAAAAAAGCCGTTGCTGACCGCTGATTTTAAAGCGATGAAAAAGAGAATATCTTCTCTCGGAAAAAACCCTTTTTACAAGGGTTTTTTCTTGTTCTTGCCTTTCCCGCTGGCGTTTGGGGCGCTGCTGTGCGCGGTTGTGGTCCTGTTTCAGGGAGTGATTGCCCCCTCCACCTATTTTCGCTTGCTGACAAACAATACTGCCGACACCGAAATACAGGTGCCCGAAACCGAAGAAGGGGAATTTCCCGTTATCCCGTACGAAAGCCAATGGGCGACACTGAATGTGGACGGTTGGCAGCGGCGGGATGTGAAGGTCTTTTTCGGTGACAATACCGCTATCTTACGAAAAGGGGCGGGTATGTGGATCAATTCCCGCTTTTGCGGTCAGAACGGAAAAACAGTGTTGTCGGCTCATGTGAATTCCTTTTTTAATGAGATCGAGGATACCAAGATCGGTACCAAAGTAACCATGGACACGGTCTACGGTCAGTATGTGTACGAGGTGGTGGATACCCTGATTTTCCATTACCAGGACGAGAAGCCGTTGTTGCCCCAAGAAGGGGAAGACATCCTATTTATGTATACCTGTTATCCGCGTAGCTACGGATTTCGCTTTAAGGAGCAACGGCTGGCGCTGATCTGCAAGAAAATTGAGGGAAAGGACTGGAAAGCCAATGGATAGTGTCCTTTTTCTTCGTATTCGTCGTGCCGTCGTGACGGGGTTACGCGGTATTGCAGCGGTGTTACTTTGCCTTTCTGTCACCGTTACCTTGATTGCCGCTTTTGTGAAGCTTACGGTTTTCGACCGAAATGAGTATCAGGCAGTGGTGGAGGAGGACGGCTTTTCTGCAAAAATGGCGACCTTCGTGCGGGATGCCTTGGAATCGGAATGCCTGTTTTACGATCTGCCGTTTACGGTGCT
Organism: Clostridia bacterium; assembly: GCA_017504645.1. GTDB lineage: Bacteria > Bacillota > Clostridia > Oscillospirales > Acutalibacteraceae > RGIG3009. The sequence goes on from JAFVQV010000141.1 coordinate 3,135, forward strand.
GGATACCGCGGTAACGGAAGAGTTTGTGCACACTTTCTCCCTTGCTTATGCAGATAGCCTGTATGAGGCGCTGTTTGTTGGTGGGGAATTGACAATACCCGAGGTGGACCCCGAACCGTATCGGGCGGCCATCGCTGCGCATTTTGAAACGCTGCCCAAGGAGGAGCAGCCGCTGGATGTCGACGCGGATGAAACCATTGCTGCCGAATTGGCAAAAACCGCATCCCTGGTGTTGCAATCGGGGGTCAGCGACCGTATCTTGCAGCCGGCGCACGCCGTGATCAATCATCCGTTGCTGATCTGTTTGACGTCCAACTTTAATGTGTTAGCGGGAATGACGGTGGCGTTGTTGATCTTGTGTCTGTGGCTGGGAGTTGGTTGCATCCGCCGACAGGTGTATGCTGCTTGCAGTGCCTTAACGGTGGGGAGCATGCTGGTGTTTGTGCCGGCATGGCTGTTGCAGCGCTACGATCTGCCCGCCAAGCTGGTGTTGGGAGCTTCCCCGCTACGTTTGTATGTAGAGGGGATCTTGTACCGCTTTACACAGCAACTGTATCAACTTTCCGCATGGGCACTAGTGCTCAGTGCGGTGCTGTTGCTTGCAGCCATCGTATGGCGGGTATGGCCGCGCAAGTCACGGGAAGTATAACAAAAGCCTGTTTCGCCCAAGGCGGTGAAACAGGCTTTTATAAAACGTTGCGAGAACACAGCCACCATACAATGCCGCCTTGCAGCAGTAACAGCAACGGCAGTCCCAGCATAAACCGCTTGTGATTGGTTTTGTGGCGGATGCTCAGCATGGTGGCATACATGGCGGCACAGCCGCCGAGGAGCGCCCATAAAAACAAGGCCTTTTCCGAAATGCGTCGCGCTTTTCGTCGACGAGACACTCCTTTGTCATATATAGTCAACATGATGCTGATAAGGGATACGACCGCTAAATAGAGTATAGCAATTTCCATAACCTGTCCTCCTACAAATCTATCATAGCGGGATTTTCCGCAATAATCAAGCAGTTTTCTCTTGATTTTCCGCGCGGGATGTGATAAGATGGTTCTGTTGCTCATGCGGGAGTAATTCAGTGGTAGAATGTCAGCTTCCCAAGCTGAATATGCGGGTTCGATTCCCGTCTTCCGCTCCAAAAATCAGTCTGCGCCTTTTGGCGCGGACTGATTTTTTATTACGACGGGAATCGAAAGGGCGTTAAGAAAACGCTCCGGTGGAGCGTTTTTAGCCCGTAGCGTTGAAGAGAGCTGTGCTTTTACATGAACCAAAAGACGAGAACTGACTACCGTACCGCACAGGACCCGTCTTCCGCTCCAAAAATCAGTCTGCGCCTTTTGGCGCGGACTGATTTTTTATTACGACGGGAATCGAAAGGGCGTTATATTGTAAAAAATAAAAATAATAGTGGTTTTTATGCGTAATATCTGTTATTATAATTATATGAAGGGGGCAGGAACATGAAGATCACACTGAATCCCGATAAAGAGATCGTCAACGCCATCAAAGAAGGTTTAAAACAAACGGGTGGATATTGTCCGTGCCGTCTGGAACGCACGCCCGAAAACAAGTGCATATGCGAGGAGTTTCGCGGGCAGATCAAGGATCCCGATTTTGAGGGGTTTTGCCACTGTATGCTGTACTATAAATCAAAGGAAAAGGATGAGTGACATGGCAGAGATCGTATTGACACAGGAAAATTTTGAAGCCGAGGTATTGCAGTCGGAACTTCCCGTTTTGGTGGATTTTTGGGCAACCTGGTGCGGGCCGTGCCGCATGTTGGCTCCCATTATTGAGGAATTGGCACAGGAAAAGGAAGGCGTTATCAAAGTGGGAAAAGTAAACGTAGACGAGCAGCCCGCTTTGGCGGCGCAGTTTGGCATCGTCAGCATCCCAACGGTAATGGTATTCCGCGGCGGCGAAGTGACCGGCACGATGGTGGGATATCGCCCTAAAGCAGATCTGGAAGAATTGCTGAAATAAACCTTAGAAGATAAAAGCAGGCACCTCCCGTGAGAGGTGCCTGCTTTTTGTGCGATCAATCCTCGATAGCCGCCTTTCGGCTCATGATGGCATGCAAACGCTGCGCGTCGAATTTGAGTATACGGTCATAGGTGTAAAGACCGTTTTGCTCCTGTTCCACATCGGTAAGCTGAGTATAGCATAGACCGAACATTTCGCTATTATCCAACAGGGCGTCTGTCAGTCCCTGATAGCGACGATAAAAATCCTCTTCGTCCTCCACATTCTTGCCGTAGCCCCATCCGGTACCGTTTCCTCCCTTGAGAACCCAGCGGATACCGCCGTACTCACTGACAGAGGTGGCTTCACCACGGTAGGTTTGCCGACCGCTGTATTTATCGTGTAGGATGCCCTCGGTCATGAGGCGGTCATAATTTTCCTTAAAGGTCACGGGATC
>JAFVQV010000142.1 GCA_017504645.1 Clostridia bacterium
TGTCGCAATCGTTCTTGGACTTAATATTACTGTAAATATTTTGTACGCTGTTGCATTCATCATTCCCGTATCGGTCCTTTACATTGCATTAGGACTGCTTTGCGGAAGCGTGTTAAGCGACAAGCAGGTAGGTGGTATCTGTGGTGCGTTGCTAACCAACCTTTCAGCGTGGTTGTCTGGCGTTTGGTTTGACCTTGACCTTGTGGGAGGTGCTTTTAAGAATATTTCCTATGCACTTCCGTTTGTTCATGCCGTAGATATGGAACGGGCTATACTTGCAGGAGATTTTTTAGGGATTTTTCCGCATCTTTGGTGGGTGCTTGGATATGCTGCCGTTCTGCTTGTGTTGGCGGTGTTGATGTTCCTGCGACAGATGAAAAAACAGTAATTATTTAGCTTAGAGGATACGTGTTTCTTTGCTTGACATAGTAAACCGCCTCAAAAAATTACGACAGATTTTACGACAAATGGGATAAAGATATGCCGTTTTATGACAGGTTATGTCTTGCAATGAAAGCAATTTGGATTAACGAAGTCAGAAAAAGGCAGGATAAATAAGGGCATAAGAGCTATCCCGACTAAATCCCCACGATGAAGCCTCTGGCGGAATAAACATTACTTTATAAAAACAGCCCTTGCTTCTAAAGCAAGGGCTGTTTTTTACGGTAGGATAAGGTGTTGCTGGGAGACTTCCAACAGATAGTCACCTGCTCGCAGCAGGTTGGCAACATCGTGGGAGGTTTCGGGGCACTGCTTTGTCAACATCGCCGCAAGACCTTCGTGATCGTGGTGGGGGTGGTGAAAATCGCTGCCGGCGATGACGATCTCCTTGTTGTTTCGCTTTGCCAGTTTGGCTGTCAGCGCCACGCGGGAGTTATGACCGGGGTGAAGATTGAACACCTCGATACCGTCCAGCAGTTGCGGATCTACCGCTGTCATGCCGTCCCGCATAGGGTGTGCCTGAAGCAAAAGCATGGAGGGATTGGAAAACTGCTTGCGGAAATTTTCCAGACCGTACGGCAACAGATCGTAAATGTCCAACAGAATTTCCCGATCAATGCCGTATATCAAGTAATCGTTACAGTTTTCCGTAAAGCGAATCTCGGCACCCAGTATGACGCGCAGTGAGCCATTTGCAGCGGCAACGGTGTTTTCGTAGTCCTCTATATACCGCGACACATACTCGTGTTTATCCTTCGGCCCATGGATAAAATGATTGGTGAGCACCAAAGCGTCATACCCCAACTCGATATAGGTGCTTGCCATCATTTCGGGAGTGATCTGACTGCAGCTGCTGGCGGGATGGGTGTGAGCATGCAGCTCCGTGCGGTAGGGATAGAGGGTGAGCAGCTGTTGCTTTAATTCACAGGATATCATACAAGCCTCAATAAAAATCGGTGAATTCGTCTTCGGTCGTAGTGGTAATCTTTTTGGTCGTGGTAGGCGCTGACGTTGTGGTGGTAATAGAAGTGGTGGTTACGACGGGCGCAAACATGGTCGTAGTCACAATCGGCACAGTTGTAGTGGTCGCCTTAGCCGTTGTCGTTGCAGTAGAGGGTGTAGTGGTCGTAGTTGTGGCTACCCCTGCATTTGTCGCCGTAGTCGTACCGGCAGCAGTGGGACTTATGGTGGTCGTGCTGATTTCACCGGAAGTGGTGGCTATACCGCTGTGGGAGGTCGGTTTTTTCGTAGTGGTAGAGCTGCCTACAGTATTGGTGTTGTCGACACTGCTCAGCGTGATATCGACACTGTCACCGAGCGTGGTAGTGCCGTCGGTGATAGTCGTAGTGGTGGCAGGTGCATCGGTCTTATCGCCGCAGCCGGCAAGGGCAAGGATCAGCAGCAGAACGCTGAGCAAGAGAGCGCAGAAACGGTTCATGGCAATATCTCCTTTACATTGTAGGGGGACTCCCCTTATTCGGTTACGGTAAATTCGCCGCAAAGGGTTTCGTCGTGGGCGTGTTGCCCAACCCACAGACGGAATTTTCCGGGCTCTACAACACGCTCCAGCTTTTCATTATGAAAGGCAAGCGCGTCGGCGGGCAGCTCGAAGGATACGGTGCAGGATGCACCCGGTTCCAAGACCACCTTTTTAAAGCCTTTTAGTTCTTTTACAGGGCGGACGCAGGAGCCGACCAGGTCGCGGATGTACAACTGTGCCACGGTCTTACCCGCCCGTGCACCGGTATTGGTGACCCTACAGGTGACAGTCAGACTGCCGTTGACGGGTATAGTATCGGTTGAAAGTGTCAGTTCTGATAAGGCAAAAGACGAATAACTGAGACCATAGCCGAAGGGATAGCGCGGTGTGGCATCCTCGTCGGTGTAGCCGGTCTCGTACCATACCAGACCCAAGTGAGGCCTACCGGTGTTGGGGTGATTGTAATGGATGGGTACCTGTCCCACGCTGCGGGGCACGGAAACCGTCAGGCGACCGTTAGCGTCGCATTTTCCTGTTAAAACATCGGCCACGGCGTCGCCGGTCATGGTGCCCAATTGCCATATGTAAGCCAGTGCTGCTACGCGATCACGGAAGCTCTCTACTACGGTGGGGCGACCGTCCGAAATGAGCAGAACTACCGGCTTCCCGGTTGCCAAAATGGTGTCCAACAGCTGTAATTGGGCGTCCGGCAGGGTCAGATTGGCGCGAGATTTTGCCTCACCGCTCATGTTAAAGTGCTGTCCGAGTACCACCACGGCTACGTCGCTGTTTTGCGCGGCGCACACAGCGGTGCGCAGTTCCTCGTCACTACTCTCGTTAAGATCGCAACCTTTTGCATAGGTGACGTCCAGCCCGGCGTTGCGCATCCCCTCCAAAACCGTGACGGTTTTGTCCGGATCCGGCAAACAGCACCACGGACCGAGCACATGGCGTTTTTCGTCTGCCAGGGGGCCGATCAGTGCCACTTTTTTGTTTTCGGCAAGGGGCAGGATGCCGTTATTCTCCAACAAAACGATGCAATCCCGTCCGATCTCGCGGCACGCGGTAAGATGCTCGTCACACAGGAACACCTTTTCCGCTTCCGTTTCGTCCACATAAGGCTCTTCGAACAGGCCCAGCAGGACTTTCAGCGTCAGGATGGGAAGTACGGCGTTGTCCACATCCTGCTCTGTCAATTTTCCCTCTTGAATAAGCTGAGGAATGTGATCGCTGTAGCGATCACCGGTCATATTCATGTTGATGCCGGCGTGAAAGGCTTTATAGACCGCATCTTTTTGATCCTCGGCATAGCCGTGAGCCTCCAGCTCGCGGATGGAGTCGCAGTCGCTGACGACGAACCCGTCAAAGCCCATCTGCTCGCGCAAAAGTTCAGTCAACAAATAGCGGCTGCCCGAGCAAGGAACACCGTTGACGGTGTTGAACGCCGCCATGACGGTGGCGGCGCCGGCGTCAATACCCGCTTGAAAAGAGGGAAGGTATGTATCGTATAAGGTCTGTAGTGACATGTCCACTTCATTGTAGTCCCGACCGCCCACACATCCGCCGTAGGCGATAAAGTGCTTCATGCATGCCAGCACGTGGTATTTTTCACCGATTTCCTTGCCTTGATAGCCGCGAACGGTTGCCTCGGCAAAGCGGCTACATAGGTAGGGGTCTTCACCGTACCCTTCCACGATGCGTCCCCAGCGGGGATCACGGGCGATATCCACCATAGGAGAAAAAGTCCACTTGATACCTGCCACATATGCCTCCTTGGCAGCGACGGCGGCGCCTCTTTCGGCGGCGGCGGGATCCCACGAGCAGGATTGTGCCAAGGGGGTGGGCAGGGTGGTACGCAGACCGTGGATCACATCGTCGCCGAACAGCAGCGGGATGGGGGTGGGGAATTTCTCGGCGCACTCCCGTTGCAGCCGGTTGGTAATTTCGGCACCTTTAACCGTCAGGTAAGAGCCTATCTTACCCTCTTCATAATGGTCCAGAAAATAGTTAACACGATCGTGATAAATGGAAGTTCCAAATTGTGACAATTGTCCCAATTTCTCAGTTAGGGACAGTCCGTCCAGCAGGGATTTTGCGCGGGTAATATTATATACAGAAGTATAGGGATTTTATTAGAAAACTTTAACCCTTGTGAAAACGAACAAAAATCACTTTTTGCAGATAATACAAAACGTGAAAAAAATGAGAAATTAGGTAAAAGCCTAGATAAACTTGAAGCAAA
>JAFVQV010000143.1 GCA_017504645.1 Clostridia bacterium
AGTTATTATATAGGAGAAGTTCTCCCCAACATACCGTTTAACAACCTCCGCTTTTTAGAAGATTTTTCAGAAATAACCGCTGCCGATCACAACCACCTTACGTTCGCCGTCAACAGGCTCTGCACCTACCACAGCACCGATACCAACCACGGTACCGCTGTCGATAATAGAGTTGATAACGGTGGCACCGCTCTGTACCGAAACGCCGTCCATTAGTACGGAATCCTTTACGGTAGCACCGGGTGCAACATATACTCCGCCGGACAGGATGGAGTTGGTAACATTTCCGTGAATCTCGGATCCCTCAGTAATCAGAGAGTTTTCAACCACGGCATCGGCACCGATGTACTGTGCCTGATATGCATGGTTACGGGAGAAGATACGGAAATTCTTATCGTACAGATCGAAGGTGGGATTTTCGCCCAGAAGGTCCATATTGGCTTCCCACAGGCTGGAAACAGTTCCCACGTCCTTCCAGTAGCCCTCGAAGGGGTATGCAAACATTCTGGCACCGTTGTTGAGCATTGCGGGAATGATGTTCTTACCGAAGTCGTTGGAAGATTCGGGATCGGCAGCATCTTCGATCAGGTACTGCTCCAGCATTGCTTTATTGAAAATATAGATACCCATGGACGCCATGGTGCTCTTGGGGTTCGCAGGCTTTTCCGCAAACTCATAAATGCGGTTTTCCTTATCGGCATACATAATACCGAAACGGGATGCCTCAGAAAGCGGAACATCGATCACTGCGATGGTGCAATCTGCGTTGTTGCGCTTATGATAATCCAGCATCAGGCTATAGTCCATTTTATAGATATGGTCGCCGGACAAAACAACCACGTAATCGGGGCTGTAACGGTTGATGAAATTGAGGTTCTGATAAATTGCGTTTGCAGTACCCTTATACCAGTCAGCACCATTTTTACCCTGATAAGGAGGCAAAACAGTTACACCGCCCGACATACGGTCCATATCCCAAGGCTGGCCGCTACCGATGTACTCATTCAGAGTCAGGGGCTGATACTGTGTCAGCACACCCACGGTGTCGATGCCGGAATTCACACAGTTGGAGAGCGGGAAATCGATGATACGATACTTGCCTCCAAAGGATACTGCCGGCTTAGCGTCTTTTTCGGTCAGCGCGTACAAACGGCTTCCCTGCCCGCCGGCAAGAAGCATTGCTACACATTCTTTTTTACTGAACATAACTTCCTCCGTTGATCATATATTTTAGATTATTAAATCACTGGGTTGTCGGGTGCTTTGATCGGCTACCAGCAGCAGACCGGACAAAGCAAGTACAGGAACCTTCAAGTAGTATCCCCCGTCGATACATACCGTCTTATATCGTTTATCCCTCGGGCAGCGCTTTCCGGTATACAGATCGCTCGACGTATCAATGACAGCTTCATATGCCGCATACTCACCCGATACAGGTAACAGTAGGTCCGACAGATCCATTGCTGCATAGGACAGAACCACCAAAGCCTCCTCATTGTTGCAACCGAATCTGCGGTATGCTATCATTTCACCTGAGGTCAATATACGTTCAAATCCTTGGGAATTGAAATCCTTTTCATAGAGGGGTGGGCAGGTCAAATACACATGATTCAGATCCGACACGAATCTCTGCAATCTGCGGTGCATATCATAGCCGAGCATAAACCATTCCAGCTGTGTATCATGACACCATTCGCGGAACTGCCCGTATTCATTGCCCATAAAATTCAGTTTTTTACCGGGATAGGTCATCTGAAGCATGTACAGCGTGCGCATCTGTGCAAACTTTTGCTCATACGATCCCTGTAGGCGTTCAATGAGCGAACGCTTGCCGCCCGAAACGTCCTCGTACGCAATCGGCAATATGAAGCGTTTTCTTGAATTTTCCTTTTCAGTCTTCAAGGTCAGCTCCACAGGGTGATTCATACGGGCTGTGGGATCCAGTGTTATATAGTCAAGCACATCCCTTGTCCACGCCTTATATGATTTGATGGCAAGCTTCGGCGCCTTTCCAAACAGTTTCTTAGCCGGTGCCTCGGTGATCATGATGATACCGGGATGTGTTTTTGCGATGCCGGCAAGAAGCTCTTGCATAAAGGATAGCGTTGCCGGATCCTCTCGTTCTGTCAAAACACGGTAACCATCCACATGAAAGCGATGGATCCAGTAGTACGCTCCCGAGATCAAGAAATTACGAACCTCAGACCTTGAAAAATCAAAGTATGCCTGCTTTGTTCCTTGCGGAAACTCCTTACATTCATACACGGGTACTATCGCATATTCGGACAGTCCGTGCTCACACACCGCAAAGCGGTCGGGTGCAAAATCAAGGATCACACCGATCCCCGCCGCATGCAGTCGATCCACCAAAGCGGCAAACTCGTCCGGCGTTCCGTGACGGGAGGTTGGGGCAAAAAAGCCGGTTGTCAGAAATCCGAGATCGTCCTGCGAGGAATGCTCCGCCACAGGCAAAAACTCCACGTGAGTGTATCCCATCTGGCGGATATACGGCACCAGCTGATCCGCAATCTCGGTATAAGTCGCATAACCGCCATCCGCGTGACGCATGAACGAACCAAGATGCATCTCATAAATATTCAGCGGCACAGACATTTCTTCATCCGTTGCGATGTATCGCGTGTCGCGCGCAGA
>JAFVQV010000144.1 GCA_017504645.1 Clostridia bacterium
AGCAAGTGCTTGCGCGCGAAAATCGATATGGCGTCGCCGAATATGAATATGCGCGACCCCGTGATTTACCGCATTTTGCGTTGCACGCACCACCGCACGGGCGATAAGTGGTGTATCTATCCTATGTACGACTACGCGCACCCCATTTGCGACTATTTGCAGGGCGTAACCCACTCCCTTTGCACCTTGGAATTTGAGGACCACAGACCCCTTTACGACTGGGTGGGTATCAACCTCGGCTTTGCGCCCAAGCCCCGTCAAATCGAGTTTGCGCGCCTTGCGATAACCAACACGGTTATGTCCAAGCGCTATCTTAAAAAGCTTGTGGAGGAGGGACACGTACACGGTTGGGACGATCCCCGTATGCCTACGGTAACGGGCTTGCGTAACAGAGGCGTACCCCCCGAAGCGCTCCTTGATTTCTGCACGAAAATCGGTATCGTAAAAGCGAACTCGGAGTGCCAGCTTTCCTATTTGGAGGCTTGTATTCGCGACAATCTCAACGAAAATGCAGAGCGCGCTATGGCGGTGCTTGACCCCCTTAAAGTTACGCTCACCAATTACGAGGGCGAGGAAATGCTGGATTCGGCAATTCACCCCTTAAAGCCCGAGCTTGGCACAAGAAAGGTGGCGTTTTCTTCCGTTGTGTATATCGACAGAGCCGACTTTGCGCTCGTGCCTCCGCCCAAATATCAGCGCTTAAAGCCCGACGGCTACGTGCGTTTAAAGGGCGCGTATATTATCCATTGTGACGAGGTTATCACCGACGAAAACGGGAACGTAACCGAATTGAAATGCTCGTACGTACCCAACAGCGGTTCGGGTAACGACACGAGCGGTATCAAGGTAAAGGTCCGGCAGATCAATTCCCCAGTTCGTTTCGATCACCTTTGTGTAGGTACTGGTCGAAAGCATCATGCTAAGAAAGTGTGGTGCTCCGCTCATCACGAACAGCGCAAGCAGGACAACTACCGCACCGATTATGATTTTTGTTTTCTTTCTCAATGCTGTCACCTCCAAATACCGTGATGTAACAAAGATTAAATATCAGTATTATAGGCGTATGCGTATTGTTCCGTCCCGGAAATCTCCCGGTAAAATGCCGCTATCGCAGCCTGCTTGTACGGATTTAGCCACAGGTTTCCAATGCCAAGAGTAAAGGAACAAAGAATGCTCCAACCAATAAAGCTGAACTTCAAGCAGAACAACCGCCAGCGGTTTCCAGACATCATCTGCTTTGAGCGTTCTATTGCTTCACTGGCTGTCAGCTCCGGATGCTCCGCCAATATGTAGCCGGTCATAGCATAGCTATAGGCGGCAATAATGCCCGGGATGATAAATAGAAGCGACCATAGCAGAGTGTAGAGGCTCTGTAGGAATCGAGTCGCAGCAGTTGTCTTCCAATAGGAAAAATACGCAAACAGGGAATCAAAGGAAGGATCGTGACGATCCACCAGTTCAAGGTTAAAGCGAGAGTAACCAACTTCCACGATGCTACCCAACAGGAAATAAATGACCGCCATAGCGATAGCCGCCAGTGCAATATAGATGGTGCTGCCAACAATAAGTGCTTGCACTTCCGGATTCAAGCCACCACCAGTCGAGATAATTGTCTGTCCCGCATACTCAAAACTGACGTTAGCGCCGGATGACAAATCAATATTCAGTTTTACCTCTGGGCCGTTAGAGCCAGTGCCACCCAACAAGACAGCGATTAGTCCTACGACCACGGATATTGCCCATTTACCACGCAATGCATCGCGCGCAATGCTTCTAAAATCAGCAGCGTACTTCATGTAGAACTCCTTTCTCCGTGAAGTGTCGGATCTGCCGCAAACCATGTACGGCAATCAGATGTTCCTTCATAATCAGTCGCCCAGGCAATGCCAAACACGACCTTATCGATTGGTTGAAGCAGTCGATACTCCATGCCACATTCGAGACGAGCCGACTCGAAGGCCAAATTTTCGTCCTCAGCCCCTATAGTCAGGATTGTATTTCCTTTGATAAATTCTGCATCCATGTATTTTTCGCCGGAAGCGCCTGTGTTGCCAATGGAGGCATCGTTCAATTTAACTTCACAGCGGATCAACCGAGCCCCGGCCGTAGGTACATGGATACGATAGCATCCGGCAATTGGGTGATTCTTCACGGGTGGGCGGTTGAATATGTGCTTTACCGCTTCATAGTCCACCATAACATCATCAACAAATACCATTATTGGCCCAAATGGAGTAAAAAGCACGCCATGCACCCCCTCGAAAAGTGAACAATCCAGTTTACTTGATAACAGAATACCATATATATGTGAACAAATCTACAAGCGCAATGTCATACCCCAATAACAAAAAAACCGCCCACAGTTTCATCATAATCCTGCGGGCTTTGCTCCTAAAAATTCATATTATTTATGTTCGTTCACCGTTCAACACCACAAAACGCCTAGCTCTATAATAGAGACACATTGCCACCTCTCCGCCAAATTCATTTTGCTCTCTTCTTGAAATAGTCCAACCCAACAGCAAGACATACGAAAAAACGGCGGTGGAGCTGATAAACTCCACCGCCGGCAAACATATTATTTTGAAAAACGCTCCAGAATATACTCTTCGTTCAGTTTCGCAAATTCACTGAGAGAGTAAGAGCGCACACGCTCTTTTACAATGTTGGGCAACAGGAAACCGTTTGCCGTCAGCCGGGCACACCGATTGATAATGGTTTTGTTAGTGACTCCAATGAGCTTACTGACCTCAATCGGCGTAAACTCCAACATCCGATTTTTCAATAGGAAAACCAACAGTTCCTTTTCCTTTGCATTCAAGTGGGACAGGCTGCTGACCAACATATCATCTGTTGATGTTCTTGACAGCTCGCATACCTTGTTGGCGTACAACTCCACCATCCGCAGGAAATAATGCACCCAAATCTCCGGATGCGGAGGGTTTTCTCTTCCCGAGTAATACAGAGCCGGAAGCCCCATC
>JAFVQV010000145.1 GCA_017504645.1 Clostridia bacterium
ATATCCATCACACCATGAATACCATGGCAACAACTGATTTCATTCGGATTCTGTGCCGGACTGAAATCAAAGGTTTCCGTCGTATCCAACACCACAATAGGCAAAGAGGTGGCAGCCAGCACGTTCAACGACTCTAAAGACGGAGAATAGGCGGCGTGCCAGGTTACAATACAATCTACCTTCTCTTGTTCATAGGTGGCAACGGCTTGAGCAAACTCTGCTTCCAGTCGACAGAAGGGCGTGCGAACCACATCAACGCCGTTCTTTTCAAAAGCGCAAGCCAACGTCTCGTAAAACGGCTCCAACCGTTTGCGGGCGGGATAACCTACCTTGTCATACAATTCAATATATAAGGGCAAAAAACCAATTTTCATCACGAACGCTCCTTTGTGTTGTTATATGGACATTTTAAACAGGCGCAACGCATTGTTGCACATAATATCAGTGATTTCCTCACGGGTGAGAGACAACTTCTCCGCAGACTTTTTGAAAGCGAGCAGTTCCTCATACATAAAGGTGGTCACGTTTTCTTCATCCGTCTCCCGCATATGAGGGTCGTTGGATACGTCGCCATACAAGCCGCGGGGAACCACATTGATGTAGGTGCCGTTTTCTATGATGCGGTACATACGCATCTTGGTGATGGGCATATCCGAACCAAACATCAGTCTTTTACTACCCACTGCTTCTATACAAGCCGTAATTGCCGGCTCATAGGTGGTGGCGGTAAAGTCGAAATACAGGTTTTTGCTGTGCTTAAGCGTATCAAAGGCGTTGCCTAACGAATCCGGTGTATAGGCGCGGCCAATGTGCGCCACAATCACCTTGGCGTTGGGATAACGCTGATCGATCTCCATAAGCTGTGCGATGTTAACCGGATCTGCCAAGCGGCCGTCACGCGAAATATGCAGCATCACGACACCGCCTAACTCATTCATCAGTTCAAACTGCGCCGGCGTGATAAAATCATAAATGCGGATTTCCTTGGCCGGAATATACGAAGGAGCATAATTGAGATAGGGCTTGACCCCGCAGAAACCATCCGCAAAGGCTTGGCGAATCTCCTCAAGCGGCGTTTCCGGTTTTATGCAATACAGTGCCGGCAAACGGTTTTGCTTGGCTTTCTCTAACGCGTAGGGATTGCCTATATGCAAATGACAGGTCGGCATGGCCATCAGCACCGGATATACCCGCTTGTCGGGGAACATGGTTGCATACGAAGCCATCAGATCCTCATACGTGCAGTCGGGCGCCACCAAATCCGGCCACGTCACCAGATTGGCGGAACTAAGATACCCTTCCTTCGCCTTAAGCTCCCACAAGTGCACGTGAATGTCCACAATGGTATCCGGCAAGAAATCAGCCAACTGCTCTGCATAGACTTTTTGATCGTACGGTGTTGCTGTAATTCCAAACATAATAACTCCCCCAATTGGTTTAAGAATGGCGTATAACGCATTTGTGTCATACGAAACGGATTTGACTTTTTTTGTGGAATGGTATATACTTTTCTCGATCGTTGACGAAGAGAGGAATGAATATGAAAAAGATCGAGCGACAAGAACAGACAGTTTTACGCGCCCTGCGAGAAAAGAACACACTTGCGTTGGCGCAGGTCATGGAACTGTTAGATGTGTCAGAATCTACCGTGCGCCGCCTTTTTGTTCGTTTAGAAGAACGGGGTGTTGCCATTCGTCGGCACGGCGGCATTCAGTTGCTTCGAGAAAACCACACGGTGGACTATCTTTATGAAAAAGTAGCGGGCCAGTCCGTGCAGCAAAAGGAGCAGATTGCACGCTATGCTGCACAGTGCGTGGAGTCCGGTGACGTACTGTACGTGGATTCCGGCACCACCATGGCTTGTTTCTGCTCGGCGTTGGCAGAACGACTCTATTTGGGTCAATTGGGTGACCTGACCGTGTTTACCAATTCGCTGGTCAACCTGGAAATTCTCAGTCCTCATGTTACGGTGACGCTTATCGGCGGAGAATATCGCGGCAATCGCCGTGATTTTTCAGGTTACTTGGCCGAAAAAATGCTGGATGGTTTGCATTTCAGCAAGTGCTTTCTGGGAGCTGACGGTTTCCATTCCAAATACGGGTTTACCGCCACCGATTTTTCCACCGCTCACCTAAACGAATTGGTCTTAAACAGCACCGATCGCAGTTATGTCGTCATTGACAGCAGCAAGTTCTCGGTTGCGTCTGTAGTCTGCTATTCCCGAGGGGATACGGTCTACGCCGTCATCACCGATAAAATGCCTCCCAAACCAATCGTTGAGCAATTGGCGGAATTGGACATTCGGCTTCTCCTATGTTAATCATCTTCGGACCACCCTCCCGTTACACGGGAAGGTGGTCTTTTGTTTTTTTATAGTAGTTCGTCAATAGCGGAAGTTAAATACCGCATGGTTGCCGGAGAAGAGATGACCGGCGGTTTCAGCAACACAGCAGGCGGGCAATCAGCCTTATATAACTGTGCGCTGGAGTCAATGCAGCGGTCGTTGAGCTTTTTCGCAAAGGCGGCCGCTTTTTCTACGGTAGTGAATTGCAGTCCTACTAAATGCCCACAACCCTCAACCTTGTCCAATTCGTTGGCGTGGCGTTGTTGCACAGCCTTCAATTCTTGCTGTAACTGATTGCCACACATCTGCACTTGTTTATCGTTGGCACGCATAAAGGTCATGGTGATGAGATAAGACAAGGAAGCCAGTTCTTCCTGACCATTTGTGACCAACGCACCAAATTGATTGAGAATATCCATCTCCGCTGTGGTGAGAATCTTACTAGCGGGATATTCACCACCGGGGAAGCCTTTGCCGATAATGACAAAATCCGGTTTCAAATCATACAGGCGGAACAGGAACATACCGGGATACCACATGCAAGACTGAATTTCGTCCACCATGATGGGGGTGTCGTACTCACGACAACAGGCATGGGCGGCTTGTAGGAACTCTTTTGTCAATTGGATGCCGCCATAGTTCATCAACACGATTTCATGCATAAAGCCGGCAGTCTTATATTTTCCGGTGTTATACTTCTCCATCTTTTTTCGTAAATCGTCAATATCGTTGATGGCCACAGGAACAACTTTATATAAATCGGCTTCCTCAGCCACGTCTTTGAATTGAGGCCACAAACCGCGAAAGGTTTGGGTAAGCACCGTTGTGCCGTGGTAGTTGGCGCCGTTGCCCCCTTTATTGTCGGCCATAACGAAGAATACCGGTACACGCCCCTCGTATTTCGGAACAGCAAACGTGTTATCCAAGCGATAAAAGCGAGCCAGCATCATCTTGACGCCTGCTTCTACCGCCAAACTACCCGTTTCCAGACTGATTACTCGATTCAGTACATGCGGCTCCTGCGAAGCAACAACTGCTGCCGTAGCCGCCTCATCTTCCCATTCAATGCCGTTGGCAGATTGTACCAAACGAGTCTCCAACAAACGGGTAATATATCCGCGGGTGTTGTTATGTGTTGCATTGAGGATACCCAACTGACGGGCAATGTCGATCAGGCGGTACCCCTCAAACTTATGGCCGAGAGACGCATGGTAGTGCTCGCTTTTGCCGATAAAATACAGCCGACCGTCTTCACCGATACGGAAACTTGCCGCACCGGTAACAGGAGCCATCTCTTTGTGTGCCGCCTTCATAAACGCATTGGTAGCGGCACCTTCCATATTGTTGGTAAAAGGTTTGATAACCTGTTTGCCGACCTGTTGCAACAGCGTCTCATTTTGTTTTTGTTGTTCTGCCGGAAAAAAGTCCACCTTTTCTGTCGCCAAAGCCTCGGCCTTTTCTGCTGTCATACGCTCAAGGAATACGTTGGCCTGTACGACACTGCGCATATACTCTACACCCAACATGTCATTGAGAGACAGCTTAGGGGATGTGAAAAACATATTCGGTACCTCCTGTATGTATAATTACTTGCTCTCCAAAGAGATAACGCGGCCTTCCTTGTGGGAAAGCAAGGCAGCTGTCTGCAATTTATGAGACAGAGCCGTTTCCTCCGGCCGCATACAGCCAAAGGCTACGTCGTTGCCTTCTAATTCGCTGACAAAAGCCGCCCACATTTGCAAGATGGCGTCTGTAAAGCCAAATTCAAAAATGCTGCCGGTGATGGTGGGAATCATAGGCTTATAGCCGATGCCCAAGCGACACCAGGCCTGTTCCTTTGCCCAGGAATCGGTGTAATAGAAGGCGTTCGGGTCGTCGGTTGTAAACCGAGCAGAAGCCTTCAAGCCGTATACCTCCAAAGACCAACGGTCAGTAGCGCCGGGATCCAATCGCATAGTGCGCATAACCAACGGAAACGTTTTTCCGTCGGTATCTCGTACATCGGACACCAACAAAGCATTATCCCAAGTTAAGCAGGGAGCCATGCCGCCCTTACCGTCAGGGCGCTGGTCCACGATTTTCGACAATTTCGCAAACACATTCAGAGGCGTCCAACCCATACGGAAGGGAACGTGCTGAGTGTGAATACCCAAATCACCCATGCAACCGTATTCGCCGTTGAGTTCAATCATACGCTTCCAGTTGATGGGCTTCTCCGGGTCCATATCGCTGGAGTGGCAGAAAGAGGAGCGCACCTCAATGATTTTGCCGAACCGTTTTTCTTGAATCCAGCGAATCAGCTGTTGGCAGCCCGGATAATACGGAAACTCGCTGGAACAACGAACAACCACTTCAGGATGCGCTTTGATTGCCTCCAAAATGGCTGTATTGGCCTGCTGATCTATACCAAAGGGTTTTTCTCCCAGCAGATGCTTCCCTGCGTTAATGATGTCTACATACACCTTCTGATGTAGCATGTGAGGTACCGCACAATAGATGGCATCAATGTCATCCTTTTCCAGCAACTCATGATAATCGGAAACGCTGTAGCGCACCGAGTCAAACTGGTTAACAAACCAATCGCGTGCAACTTCGTTGGTATCGCACACACCTACAATCTCCGGGCGGGCAATATCCACATTAAGGTGACACCAACGGGCAGCGGCACTGGCAAATTCTTTTCCCATCAATCCGCAACCAATAATGCCAAAGCGAATAGTTCTTTTCATACCAAAACCTCCTTAAAATCAGCGGATTATTTCTAATCAGCATCAAGCGAAAAACGTAATGCTATTAATATACTTCCTCGATGCATATCATAGTACAAACAACCGAATTTGTCAACGATTTTGCTCGTTTTAATCATTATTTGGAGGTTATTCTTTGTATTTGACCGATTCGTTCATTATTTTGAGCGTGTATTCGTTTTTGCGACAATGCTATTTGTGTGATATTCGCTAAAAACCTTCTCAGGTTCGAGTCCTACAATAGTAAAATTAAAAGGAACCACCCTTACGGATGATTCCTTTTTAATTGGTCGAGGTGACAGGACCGACCGTCTGCTTCGCATACTGCCCGCTTGTCGACCCAATGCTACGCATTCGGTACCCGACTACACGCTCTCGGCTAAAAACTTGCCACTGGCAACTTTTGTTAACGCCGAGACCTTCTCAGGTTCGAGCCCTGCAATAACAAAAATAAAAGGAACCAACCTAAAGGCTGATTCCTTTTATTTGTGTAAGGACTATAAAAAAGATATTTTCGGCCGTTTTGCGTATGACTTCGAACTCTCACAAAATATCTTGAGCTTTCTAATTTAGTGTGTGGTGGTGAGCCACCGTCAGTCGATCAGTGGCTGTACCACCTTGAGAC
>JAFVQV010000146.1 GCA_017504645.1 Clostridia bacterium
CTACCCGTGGATACTCCCATGGTGGATATTCGTACCGTCGCGAGGAATCTGCAGCAAGCGTTGCTCTGCCACAGCGCGAGCATTCTTACCGCGCCCCCGTCAGCATCGGCGGAGGAGGTATCACTGCCTCCGGCACGGCCACCAAGGCATCTACAGAACAATGGGCCGTCGGCGATGCCGTGGCGCACAAAGCTTTTGGAAACGGCACCATCCTTTCCGTACAACCCATGGGTAACGACACCTTACTCACCATTGAGTTTGACAAAGCCGGTGTCAAAAAGGTCATGGCGACCTTTGCTAAGCTGATCCGCCTGTAAAATCAAGAACCAAAATCCTCCTATGTCATAAGATGGCAATGAAGGGGCCTACCTTGTTTGTGGGCTACCCCTATCATGAACATAGGAGGATTTTTATGGCTGATACCAACAAATACATCCATGCCGGCGGATGTAAAGAAGCGGTGTGTGTCGATGCCGGCCGCGTATATGACTCGTGCAGTGATAAAGATTGCCTGGAAGATTTGCGTGTGTATTTTACCGAGCGCGATCAGATGGTCATCGACCATGCCATCAGCGTCCGCGCCAAAAAGGCAGAGATTCTTTCCACCTTTATCGATGTGGAAGCTCTTCCCTTTAACCGTGGCTATTATTCCTGCGATCTGACCTTCTACTTCAAAGTAGAGTTGGAGGTGTATTCCGGTCACGGGGCCGGTTGCACCACCGTGTGCGGCGTTGCCGTATTCCAAAAGAAGGTCATTTTGTTCGGCAGTGAGGGCAGCGTTAAGGTGTTTACCAGCGAGTTCTGCCCCGACAGCCACGATCGTCAGGAAATGCCCACCCGCAACATGCCGCGCTGCACCGTTCAAGTGGCAGAGCCCGTCGTCTTGGGTGCCAAATTGGTGGAGAAACGCGAGTGCTCTTGCCATTGTGATTGCGGTTGCTCCTGCATTCCCGCCTCCATCTGCGAGCGGTTCGGCTGCAATTTCTGCGACACGGACAACGGTAAGATCGTACTGATCACGCTGGGTATTTTCACCATCGTACAGCTGATCCGCAACGTGCAGATGCTGATGCCCATTTACGATTTCTGCATCCCTGCCAAGGATTGCTGCCCCAACACGGAGAGTCCCTGTGACATCTTCAAGAAAATGTGCTTCCCGGTAGACGAGTTTTTCCCGCCCAAGGGCACCGACGGCTGCAGCTGCTGATCAAACAAAAAACTGCGTGAGCGATACGCTCACGCAGTTTTTATTTTTCGATCAGATCCCGCACCACCTTGGAAGCAATCATTAAACCGGCGACAGCCGGTACAAAGGCGGTACTTCCCGGTACGCTGCGTCTGCCTGTCTGCTCCTCCGATAGGACAGCAGGAGGACAGGGCGGTTCGACTGAAAAGACAACCGGCAGGTGCTTAATGCCGCGCACCCCCAATTCCTTACGCATTACCCGTGCCAGCGGGCACATGGTGGTTTTGGACAGGTCAGCGATCCGCAGTTGGGTGGGATCCAGCTTGTTCCCCGTTCCCATGGAAGAGATCACCGGAACGCCATTCGCTGTTGCTTGCAGAATAATCTCGATTTTTGCCGTTACGGTATCTACCGCATCCACGACATAGTCATAGGCGGAAAAATCGAAATTGGGGGCGTTTTCGGGCAGGAAAAAGCAATCGTGAGTTTGCACGCATACCTGCGGATGGATGTCATGCAAGCGCTGTGCCATAACGTCCACCTTTTTCTGTCCCAAGGTGCTGTGCAGAGCTATAACTTGCCGGTTCAGATTGGTCAGCGAAACGGTGTCGTGATCAATAAGATCGATCGCGCCAATGCCGCTGCGCACCAACGCTTCCGCCGCATGACCGCCCACGCCACCGATGCCGAACACCGCTACACGCGCCGAAGCAAGCCGCTGCATGGCCGTCTCGCCAAGCAACAGCTCCGTGCGGGAAAAAGAGGTCACTGAGCGTCCCCTTCCTCCTCGGCGGCCGCCAGTTCTTCCTCGTCGATCACGATAGCATCCTCCGGCACTTCTTCAAATTCCTGAGAGAAGAGCATGGAGTTCTCTTTTTTCTTCTTGTTCAAATACCATACCGCGCCGCCGATAGCAGCAGCACCCGCCAGCAAAGCCAATACTTTTTTCATGGAAAAATTCCTCCTGTTTTACCGTTTGTTTTTGCGGAGCAGCTGCTCCAAACGGTGTATTCGTTCTTTCCGTGCCGCGGTTTCGGCATCATCGTACTGATACCGACCCTCGCAAAAGCGGAAAACCTCCCCTGCCCTCGCCTGCGGCGGGAGCAGAGCTTTATCAACAATTACCGTTTCCTCCTTGTCGTTTTGAAGAACGGCAAATGTATCCTCAAATCGTTCCAACGAAAAATACACGGAAGCACCTACTTCTCCGTTGTGATGGTAATGGTCTTTCCGTCACTGACCATGGTGACATCCCCGTCCAGATCGCTGCGATAAACCTGAGCGTTTACTCTCTTTAGCACTTCCAGCGTTTCCTCGTGGGGGTGGTTATAGGAGTTGCCTAGGCCGCAGGGAATTACCGCATAGGAGGGTGACACCGCATACATAAAGGCTTTGGTGGAAGAATAGCGGCTGCCATGATGGCCTACCTTGAGCACATCCGCACTCAGATCCACCTTGGCCTCCAGCAGCTCCTCCTCCACCTCTTTACCGGCATCCCCCATCATTAGAAAACGGTTGTTACCAAAGGTGATGCGACAGACGATGGATTGCTCATTGGTGCTGTTGTGATCGGAAAGACCGCTTAAAATTTCAATTTCGGCATCACCGAACTCAAAGATATCACCGTGTTTCGGTTCCAGCGGCGTGATCTCCTTGTCCACCAGTGCA
>JAFVQV010000147.1 GCA_017504645.1 Clostridia bacterium
ATGGATTTTGCCGTATTGGATGAGAAAAAAGGTAACGAGATGATCGCCGCCATTCGTGCCGCCAAAGAGGCGGGCGACAGCGTAGGCGGTGTACTGGAAACCGCTGTCATCGGTCTGGAAGCGGGACTGGGCGAGCCCTGGTTCGACACCATGGAGAGCGTGCTGTCCCACGCTCTGTTCGCGGTTCCCGCGGTAAAGGGCGTGGAGTTCGGTGCAGGCTTTGCCCTGGCAGATATGAAAGGCTCGGCTGCCAACGATCCGTTTTATATGGAAAACGACGCGGTGCGCACCGCCACCAATAACAGCGGCGGCATCAACGGCGGCATCACCAATGGAATGCCGGTGGTTTTCCGCTGTGCCATGCGTCCCACACCCACGGTACGGGTACAGCAGAATACGGTTAATTTTGAGGAAAAGACAGACGCCGTGCTGGCGGCGGCGGGACGGCACGATCCGTGTATTGTCCACCGTGCCCGCGTGGTAATGGATTGTGTGACGGCGCTGGTGGTGGCGGATATGCTGACCGGCCGTCACGGTACGGATTGGTTGGGTGAAGCATGAAATACGGCCTCATTGGAGAACGGCTGGAACACAGTTTTTCCAAGCTGATCCACAACCAATTGTTTGGCTATGAGTATGAACTGAAAGAAATACCCCGCGACGAGCTGGATGCCTTTATGACCGCGCGGGAGTTTACAGCTATCAATGTCACCATCCCGTATAAAGAGGCGGTGATCCCGTATTTGGATGAGATCAGCGACATTGCGCGGGATATCGGCGCCGTAAACACCATCGTCAACCGCGATGGGCGCCTGTGCGGGGATAATACCGACTTCTACGGTATGATAGCCATGCTGCGGCAGGCCGGTATTGAGCTGGAGGGGAAACAGGTGCTCATCCTTGGCAGCGGTGGCACCTCTAAGACCGCCTTGGCGGTGGCGCGACACCTGAATTGTGCACAAGCACGGCGAGTATCGCGAAAAGCACAGGAGGATTGCCTTTCCTATGAGGAGGCTGTCGCTTGCGCTGACACCGAGGTTATTATCAACACCACTCCCTGCGGCATGTTCCCGCATATCGGGGAAAGCGCCATCGATATCAGTGTGTTCCCCCGCCTGACAGGGGTGGCCGATGCGGTGTATAATCCGCTGCGTTCTCAGCTGGTATCCGATGCTTTGGAACGCGGCATTCCCGCCACAGGCGGGTTGTATATGCTGGTGTCCCAAGCGGCGTTCGCGGCAGAGAAATTTACAGGAAAAACCGTTCCCGACGGTGCCGTGGATCGCATTTTTGCCCGTCTGATCGCTGAAAAACAAAATCTGGTGTTGGTGGGCATGCCCGGCTGTGGCAAAAGCACCGCCGGCAAACGACTTGCTATCGAAAAGGGCATGACCTTTATCGACACCGACGAGGAGATCGTCAAACGGGAGGGTCGTTCCATCCCCGCCATTTTTGAGGCGGTGGGGGAAAAAGGCTTTCGCGATATTGAAGCTGCCGTCATCCGTGACGTATCCGCCCAACAGAGCGCGGTCATCGCCACCGGCGGAGGTGCTATCCTGCGGAAAGAAAACGTATCCCTGCTGAAAGAGAATGGGCGTTTGTATTTCTTAGACCGCCCGCTGGCATTATTGGTCGCCACGGCGGATCGTCCCCTGTCCTCTGACAAAGAGGCGCTGGAACGACGCTACCGCGAACGATACGATCTATACCGTGCCTGCTGCGACTGTCATGTGATATCCGACGGCACGGTAGAGCAAACGGTACACGATATTAGGGAGGATGCCGACCATGAAATTACTGGTGCTTAACGGTCCTAACATAAATATGCTGGGCATCCGCGAGCCTGCGGTGTACGGCACCGCCACCTACGCAGACCTGTGCACTCTGATCCGTGACCACGCTGACAAACTTGGCGTGGAGGTGGAGATCTACCAATCCAACCACGAGGGAGATCTGGTGGATAAAATACAGGCGGCCTACGGCAATACCGATGGGATCGTCATCAATCCCGCCGCCTACACTCACACCAGCGTGGCGTTACTGGATGCGCTGAAAGCGGTGGGTATTCCCACGGTAGAGGTACACATTTCCGATGTATCTAAGCGGGAGGAGTTCCGTCAGATAAGTTTTGTGCGTGCCTACTGCCGTGCCACCATTGCGGGACACGGGTTTGCGGGCTACACCGAAGCCATGGACCTGCTGGCAGCGGAGGCGAAGGCATGAACGTGACCGTTACCCCCTCCCGCGGTGTGGGCACCATGGTCGCTCCACCCTCCAAAAGCATGGCGCACCGCGCACTGATCTGCGGCGCGCTGGCGGGAAACAGCACCGTGCGGCGATTGGCCTATTCCAAGGATGTAGAAGCCACCTTGGGTTGTCTACGCGCCTTGGGTGCGTCGGCGGCGATACAGAGTGATACCGTGACTCTCAGCGGGCTTGACTTGCACGCTGTTCCCGACGGAGCCTCCCTGTTTTGTAACGAAAGCGGCAGCACCCTGCGCTTCCTCATCCCCCTGTGTATGCTGGCGGGAAAGCCCGTCACCCTCACGGGCAGTGAGCGGCTGTTTGAGCGTCCCCTCACCGTGTATGAAACGATTGCCAAAGAGCAGGGGATACACTTTACACGTGAGCGTGACCGCGTGACCGTGTGCGGCACGCTGCACAGCGGTGAGTATACCGTGCCGGGGGATATCTCCAGCCAGTTTATTACCGGTCTGTTGTTTGCACTGCCTTTGCTTTCGGGCGACAGTACGTTGACCGTCACCGGACGGTTTGAAAGCGAATCCTATGTCAACATGACGCTGGCGATGCTGGATGCGTTTGGCATTCACATCACGCGGCGTGACAACACCTTTACTATCGCCGGCGGGCAGTGCTACCGCGCCGGTGAGTACACCGTCGAGGGCGATTGTTCCAACGCCGCCTTCCCCGATGCTCTCAATTTGCTGGGCGGACAGGTTACGGTGGAGGGATTAGACCCTCACACTCTGCAAGGGGATCGGGTGTATCGGGATATGTACAAGGCGCTGGCGGCAGGCCAGCGACAGTTTGACCTGTCCGATTGCCCCGATCTGGGCCCTGTGCTGTTTGCAGTGGCGGCGGCTATGGGCGGTGCCACTTTTACGGGCACGGCGCGCCTGCGTATTAAGGAAAGCGACCGCGGCACCGCCATGGCGCAGGAACTGCTGAAATTCGGTATTCGTACTGAGGTGACGGACAACACCGTCACCGTTCACGGCGGCACATTGACACCGCCCACGGAACCGCTGTGCGGGCACAACGATCATCGCATTGTCATGGCACTGACTCTGCTGTGCACGCTTACGGGCGGCACCATTGTGGGCGCACAGGCGGTAGCCAAAAGCTATCCCGACTTTTTTGACCAACTGAAATCCCTGCAGATAGGACTGGAACTACATGAAACTTGATCAAAGCAAACACCTGTTGATCGTAGGCTTGGGACTGCTGGGCGGCAGCTATGCCATGGCACTGAAAAAACAGGGCTATACCGTGTCTGCCATCACCCGCGACCCCGAATCCATTGCCTACGCGCTGGAGCACGGACTCATTGATCGCGGCACGACGGATATTGACGAGGACTTGATCGCCGCCGCCGATGTGGTGGTATTCGCCCTGTATCCCCATGTGCTGATGAATTGGATCCGTGAACACGGGCACCTGCTGAAAGCGGGAACGATGGTGACCGACGTAACCGGTGTTAAGGGGTGCGTGGTGTACGACATTCAGGCCATGCTGCCCCACGGCGTGGAATTCATTTCCGCTCACCCCATGGCGGGACGGGAAGTGTCCGGCGTGCAAAACAGCGACGATGCCATTTTTCGCGGTGCCAACTACATTGTGGTACCTACCGAGAAAAACACGAGCGATGCCATTGAACTGTGTAAGGACTTGGGGAAAACGCTGGGCTTTGCCTCTATTTCCGTGTTGACGCCCGAGAAGCACGATACCATGATCGCCTTTTTGTCTCAGCTGACCCACTGCATCGCCGTGTCTCTTATGTGTGCCAACGACGATCCCGACCTGGTGCAGTACACGGGTGACTCTTTCCGAGACCTGACCCGCATCGCCAACATCAACGACGAAATGTGGAGTGAGCTGTTTTTGGCCAACCGCGACGCCCTGCTCCACGAAATGGACGAATACCGTGCCACCTTTGATCGGTTGTACGAGTACATAAAAATCGGCGATCGGGACAGCATGCGCGATATGATGCGCCTGTCCACTGCTCGCCGCCGCGAATTTAACAAGAAAGCGTGAGAACCTACCATGAATATGCACTTTTACCGCAAGCTGCCCATCCCCAAGGACGTAAAAGAGGAATACCCTGTTACCCAAGCCATGGAGCAGGTAAAGCAGCAGCGTGACGAGGAGATCAAGGCGGTCTTTTCCGGAAAATCGGATAAATTTCTGCTGGTGATCGGCCCCTGCTCTGCCGACCATCGGGATCCCGTGTTAGATTACATTTCCCGTCTGCGTCGGGTACAGGAACAGGTGCAGGATAAGATCATCATCATTCCCCGCATCTACACCAATAAGCCCCGCACCACCGGCGAGGGGTATAAGGGCATGCTGCATCAGCCCAACCCCGACGACGCACCGGATATGTTTAAAGGCATTTTGGCCATCCGCGACCTGCACATGAGTGCTCTCAAGGACTACGGCTTCACCTGTGCAGACGAGATGCTGTACCCCGAAAATCACCGTTATCTGTCCGACCTGTAGGCATACGTGGCAGTGGGGGCCCGCTCGGTGGAAAATCAGCAGCATCGCCTCACTGCCAGCGGACTGGCCATCCCCGTAGGCATGAAAAACCCCACCAGCGGCGATCTGACGGTTATGATGAACTCCCTGAAAGCGGCTCATAGCCGCCATATGTTCATCTACCGCGGCTGGGAGGTGCAGAGTGAGGGCAATCCTTACGCCCACGCCATTCTGCGCGGGTATCTGGATTTCGCGGGCAAGTGCGTATCCAACTATCACTATGAGGATCTGTTAAACCTCAACGAGTTGTACAT
>JAFVQV010000148.1 GCA_017504645.1 Clostridia bacterium
CCCAACGCATCGACTGGGACGAAAATTTGTGGCGGCGGTAAAAAATCACAAAAAAGCCTTGCAATGATCGGCTTGCTGTGATACAATTTCAGCATCGCTTTTGTGCGGCGCCCGGCCGAACGGTCGGGCGTCCTTCCATTATTTTACTTCGGCGAAACGGGGGAAAGGGCTATGAGCACTTATCAATTGCAGATACCGGACGGGTATCGCCCCAATATGGAAATTCTGGAAACCGAAAAAGCCATCAAGCTGTTAAAGGACGAGTTCGAGGATCATTTGGCAAAAACCCTGTCCTTAACGCGTGTGTCCGCACCGCTGTTCGTACATTCGGAAAGCGGCCTTAACGACAACCTGAGCGGTACGGAACGGGCGGTCAGCTTTGACATCCGTTACGACGACGGCACAGTGGCGGAAGTGGTTCATTCTCTCGCCAAGTGGAAGCGTCTGGCACTGAAACGGTACGACATTTCGGTAGGCCATGGCTTGTATACGGACATGAATGCCATCCGCCGCGACGAGGTGACGGATAACCTCCATTCGCTGTATGTGGACCAATGGGACTGGGAAAAGGTCATTCGCCGTGAGGATCGTACCACGGAAACGCTGAAAACCATCGTGAAGCAGATCTACGGCGTGTTCCGCAGCATTGAAGCCATTGCCTGCGGTCAGTACCCGTTTTTAAAAGCCAAGTTGCCCGAATCCATCACTTTCCTGACGACTCAGGAGCTGGAGGACACCTATCCCGAACTGACCCCCTCTCAGCGTGAACTGAAAGCGGCAAAGCAGTACGGGGCGATCTTCTTAATGCAGATCGGCGGGGTTCTGCGCTCCGGCAAGCCTCATGACGGGCGTGCTCCCGACTACGACGATTGGCAGTTGAACGGCGATATCATCTTCTACTACCCGCTGTTGGACCGCGCCTTTGAGGTGTCGTCCATGGGTATTCGTGTGGACGAGGTGTCGCTGAAAAAGCAGCTGGAGATCGCCGGCTGTACCGATCGGGAGGCGTTGCCCTTCCAGAAAGCCTTGCTGAACGGCGAGCTGCCCCTGACCATCGGCGGCGGCATCGGTCAGTCGCGGCTGTGCATGTATTTTTTGGAAAAAGCCCACATCGGCGAGGTGCAGGCATCCTTGTGGCCGGAAAACATGATCCGCGAATGTCATGACGCAGGTATCCCGTTGTTGTGATTTTTAAAAAATTTTTATTATTTTTCAAATTATACTTGATTTTTTCGTCCGTATTCATTATAATAATTGAGCGCGTAATGCGGACACGGAGAGTTGGCTGAGTGGTCGAAGGCGCACGATTGGAAATCGTGTGTACGTTTAAAGCGTACCTAGGGTTCAAATCCCTAACTCTCCGCCATTGATTTCAACGAAGGATTCCTTCGATATGGAATACGAGCTTCTGAAAGAGGTGAACAGCATGAAAGAGAACATTCATCCCAAGTATGAGAAGACTACCATCACCTGTGCTTGCGGTGAGGTCATCGAGACTTCCTCCACCAAAGAGAATATCCGCGTGGAAATTTGCTCGAAGTGCCATCCGTTCTTTACCGGCAGACAGAAGCTGGTCGATACCGGCGGACGTGTTGATCGTTTCAACAAGCGCTTTGGTATGAAAGAAGGCAAATAAGCAACGAACGAGGCGGTGCAGTGATGCACTGCCTTTTTTCGCATTATGAAAGGGCGGTGATCCCGTGGAGCAATCGTATCTCACCATCAAAGAACAGGCCTCTGCCGAATTTGTGGAATCCCGTTCCCGCTTCATCGGCACCATCCGTCCCGTGACAAGCGAGGAAGAGGCGCTGGCGTTTATCGCCGCGCTGAAAAAACAGTATTGGGATGCCAAACACAACGTGTATGCGTATGTGCTGCGGGAATCCCGTATCAGTCGCAGCACCGACGACGGGGAACCTCAAGGTACCGCCGGTATGCCGGTGCTGGAGGTGCTGCAAAAGCAGGGGCTGACCGATTGCGTCATTGTGGTGACGCGCTATTTCGGCGGTATTTTGCTGGGAACCGGTGGCTTGGTGCGAGCGTATTCCAAAAGCGCGTCGCTGGCCGTGAGTGCGGCGGGCATTTTGCGCCGTCGTCTGTGCGCGGTAGGAGAAGTGTGCTGCGATTACGCCGGTTACGGGCGGGTGCAGCCCCTCATCGCGGAGTTCGGCGGTGTGGTGGACGATACGGTATTTACCGATGCCGTAACGCTGAAATTTCATTTACCGCTGGAGGCGGAGGTCGGCTTTCAAAAACAACTGACGGAAATTTCCGCCGGAAAACTCTTTTTTTCTAAAAAAGATGAAAAATTTTATGATTTTTGCGAAAAATAAAGGAATATGCCTCTTTTTTTGCGTATAAGGAAGTAGAAAGGCGGTGTGTGTATGAGTCCGCGAGAGCACATTGAACAGGTGGAACGGCAGATCTTGTCCGATCGGGCGGCACTGGCGGCGGAAAGTCGGGGAAGAGAACGGGCAGAGGCGCCCTGTGAATTCCGCACGGATTTTCAGCGTGACCGCGACCGTGTATTGCACTGTAAGGCATTTCGCCGTTTAAAGCATAAGACGCAGGTGTTCCTGTCGCCGGAGGGAGATCATTACCGTACCCGCCTCACACACACGCTGGAGGTCTCCCAGATCGCCCGTACCATCGCGCGGGCATTGCGACTGAACGAGGACCTTACCGAAGCGGTTGCCTTGGCACACGATTTGGGACATACTCCCTTCGGTCATGCCGGTGAACGGGCGCTCAATCGCTGTATGGAAGAGGGGTTCCGCCACTACGAGCAGGGCGTTCGTGTGGTGGAGCGATTGGAAAACGGCGGAAAAGGCTTGAACCTTACCTGGGAGGTGCGCGACGGCGTTCGCTGCCATACCACAGGTGAGCAAGCCGCCACACTGGAGGGACGCATTGTTCGCCTGGCGGATCATGTGGCCTACATTAACCACGATATTGACGATGCTCTGCGTGCCGGTGTGTTTAGTGAAGAGGATATTCCGCGGGACATTACGGTTGTGTTGGGTGAAACCCGCGCACAACGCTTTGACACCTTGATCTCCTCGGTGGTGCAGAACAGCGGTGAGGATATCTGTATGGCTCCCGATGTTCAACGAGCCTTTGACGATCTGCATACCTTTATGTTTGATCGCCTGTACCGCGATCCCGTTGCCAAAAACGAGGAGAAAAAGGTAGACGAGTTTATTCACCGCCTGTACGCGTGGTTTATGGACAATCCCGACCGTATGCCGGAGGAATACCGCCATATTGCACAGACGGAAGGTATCTCGCGGGCTGTGTGTGACTACATCGCGGGTATGACGGATAACTTTGCGTTGGAAACCTATCACGGTTTGTTTATTCCCAAGGGTTGGGCGATGAAAAACAGCATTTCGATTTAAGTAAGAGAGGAGGATATGCATGCTGCCCGAAAGCTTTTTGCAGGAATTGTTGGCCAAAAATGATATTGAAAGCGTCGTATCCTCCTATGTGGCGATGAAACGACGGGGGCGCAATTTGGTAGGCCTTTGCCCGTTCCACGGTGAAAAGACCCCCTCCTTTAACCTGTATCCCGAAACCTCCTCCTTTTATTGCTTCGGTTGCGGGGCAGGCGGTGATGTGATCACCTTTATCAAAAAGATCGAGAATTTAAGCTATATAGACGCCGTTAAGTTCTTGGCGGATCGGGTAGGCATGACCATGCCCGAGCATACTTTTGACGATACCGCCGCCAAGCAGCGGGTACGGATATTGGAGGCCAACCGCGAGGCGGCCCGCCTGTACCACGCATGCCTGTATTCTGCCGAGGGACGAGCCGGCTTGGAGTATTACTACAGTCGCGGTTATACCGATACCACCATTCGCCGCTTTGGGTTGGGCTATGCGCCGCCGGGCTTTGGCTTCCTGCGGGACGAACTACGCAAAAAAGGGTTCCACGAGGAAGAATTGGTACTGGCATGGTTGTGCGCGCGGGGGAGAAACAATCCCCGTTCGGTATACGACATTTTCCGCAATCGGGTCATGATTCCCATCATCGATGTGCGCGGTAATGTGATCGCCTTTGGCGGCCGAGTACTGGACGATTCCAAGCCCAAATATCTCAACTCGGCAGAAACGCCCGTATTTAAAAAGACCAACAATCTGTTTGCTCTCAATTTTGCCAAACAGGGTACACATAAACAACTTATCCTGTGCGAAGGCTATATGGACGTTATTGCGCTGCATCAGGCGGGCTTTACCAATGCGGTCGCGGCACTGGGAACCTCCTTTACCGCCGATCATGCGCGGCTCATGTCCCGCTATACGGACGAGGCGGTACTGATTTTCGACGCGGATGCCGCCGGTCAAAAGGGCGCTCAGCGCGCCATCAGCCTGTTGCGCGATACCGGCATCAATGTGCGGCTGGTATCCATTCCCGACGGGAAAGACCCCGACGAATTTATTCGTAAAAATGGGGCGGAACGGTTCAAACTACTGGTGGAGCGCTCTGCCAACGATGTGGAATATCGACTGATGGAGCTGGGGAAACGGCACTTGCTGAGCACCTCGGAGGGAAAGGTCGCTTACCTCAAGGAGGCGGCGCTGCTGTTGTCGGAGCTGACTAATCCGCTGGAACGGGATGTGTACATTACCCGATTGGCGAACGATCTGTCGGTGTCTAAGGACGCCCTGCAATCTCAGGTATCCTATCAGATGAAGCGGCGGCAGAAGCAACAGCAGGAACGGCAGATGTCCACCATCGTGCGACAGTCGGAGACGACGCTGAAAAAGGTCAATCCCGATGCCGCAGGCGCCGTGCGCGCCGCCAGTGCGGAGGAAGCCCTGCTGGGTATGCTGATCTTAAACCCCGATTATCTCGCAGAAATTTCCAAACAACTGTCGCCCGACGATATGGTGACCGCGCTGAACCGGCGGATATATGAATTCCTACTGGAGCGTTTTCGGCAAGGAAAGACCATCGAAATGGCGTTTTTGTCGGAACAGTTTAACACAGAGGAAATGGCGTATATCTCCAAAATGGTACGGGAATCCCGTGAGCGAGTATCGTCACTGGTGCCGGAGGAGGCCAAACGGTACGCGTGTATCATCAAGCGTGAAAATCAACTGCACGCTCTGCGTGATCCGTCGGGACTTACCCCCGAACAAATACAGGAAAAACTGAAGACCATGAAGGAAATGAAACAATAGAAAGAGGAATGAAAATGGCCGACAACAAAACGGATATTCTCAAGGAAATGGCAAATACCTCTCTGCTTGGCGAGGACGATCTGGTGGATGTCCCGTTGGTGAAAAAGGACAGAAAAACCGTTCTTAACGAGCTGGTGGAAACCGGTAAAGCCAAGGGCAAACTGACGACGCAGGAGATCATGGATGTGATGGAGAGCGTCGATTTTGACCCCGAGCAGATGGACAAGCTGTATGAGACGCTTGAGGGAAACAACATTGAGATCGTAGACGAGTTTAGCGATGCTGCTTTTCAGGATGTGGATTTTGCGTTGGAAACGCCTGAAACCGAGGAGGGCGATGCCGCCGGCGGGGATGCCGTTGCCATTGATGACCCGGTTAAGGTATATCTGAAAGAGATCGGCCGCGTTCCGCTGCTGTCTGCGGAAGAAGAAATCGAACTGTCCATCAAGATCGCAGATGGCGATCAGCAGGCGAAGAAGCGCTTGTCGGAAGCTAACCTGCGCTTGGTTGTCAGCATTGCCAAGCGGTATGTGGGCCGCGGTATGCAGTTCCTCGATCTGATCCAGGAGGGCAATCTGGGCCAGATCAAGGCGGTGGAAAAGTTTGATTATACCAAAGGCTTTAAATTTTCCACCTATGCCACCTGGTGGATCCGTCAGGCGATCACCCGTGCCATTGCGGATCAGGCGCGAACCATCCGCATTCCCGTGCACATGGTGGAGACCATCAATAAGGTGAAAAAGGTTTCCAGTCAGCTGTTGCACAAAAATGGACATGAACCCACCGCAGAAGAGATCGCCGTGGAGCTGGATATGCCGGCGGAAAAGGTGCGGGAGATCATGCGCGTGGCGCAGGAACCCGTATCCCTGGAAACCCCCATCGGCGAGGAAGAGGATAGCCATTTGGGCGATTTTATTCCCGATGATGAAGCCCCCGCACCGGCGGATGCCGCTTCGCATATGTTGTTAAAGGAGCAACTGCGCGAGGTGTTGGGCTCGTTGACTCCGAGAGAGGAAAAGGTGCTGTCCCTGCGTTTCGGCTTAGAGGACGGACGCCCCCGCACGCTGGAGGAAGTAGGCAAGGAATTCGATGTGACCCGTGAACGCATTCGTCAGATCGAGGCTAAGGCCCTGCGTAAGCTGCGTCATCCCAGCCGCAGCAAGAAATTAAAGGATTTCTTAGACTAAGTATGAAAAACACCGGTGCAGTGCGCACCGGTGTTTTTACCTTATACGCTATGTACGGTACTGCCGCCCAGCAGTACGCGCTTGATTTGAAAATTGCTATCGGTGATGACCAAATCGGCATCCTTGCCGACGGCAATACTGCCTTTGGTCTCTTCGATGCCTAAGAAGGTGGCGGGTGTTCGGGATAACATGACAGAGGCGTCAGAAACGGGGATGCCGTAGTCTTGGCACAGCACCCGCAGACACCGATCCATGGTGGCGATGCTGCCGGCGAAGGAGGTCATGTCAGGGAGCTTGGCAACCTTGTCATCCACGATGACATCGGTACCGTTTTTCAAACTACCCAATTTTCCTGTTGTCCAATCGGTTCCGGCAATGCGCATGGCGTCGGTGATGGCCATCACAAGGCCTCTGCCTTTGATTTTTAGGGCAAGGCGGAGAATATCCCGCGGGATATGTCGCCCGTCACAAATGAGCTCCACCATCACGTGAGGGTTCAGGTAAGCCGCTTCCACGACCCCCGCCAGTACTCGCTGACCTTCCTTGCGATAGGTAGTTACTGCATTGTAGAAATGTGTCACGTGGGAAAACCCATTATCGATTCCCGTCTGTGCTTGCTCGCTGGTGGCCGCTGAATGGGCGATGGAGCAGAGGATCCCGCTTTCCGTCATCATGTGAGCAAACATATCGCTGCCTTCCAGCTCCGGTGCGGCATCCCAGCGGAGAATATCCCCGTCAGCAATCGTAAGCAGGCACTCGATCTCATCTTTGTCGGGGAGACGCAGCAGCGTGCTGGGTTGTGCACCGCTGCTCTTAGGGTTGGCGCCCGAGAAATAAGGGCCCTCCATATGTACACCGGGGGTCACCGCGGCATAAACGCCGCTTTTTTTAAATTCCTTAAAGGTTTTCAGGAATAAGATCAGATCCTCCCGCGTGGCAGACATGGCGGTGGGGAGCAGGGTGGTGGTGCCGTGCTGCAAATGCGTTTTGACAGCGGTATCAAAGGCCTCAACGGTGCAGTCCATAAAGTCCGCACCGCCGCCACCGTGCACATGTGCATCCACAAAGCCGGCAAAAAGATATCCACCTTGTGCATCAATGATCTCGTCTGCCTTGCCGGTATAGCCCAACTCTGTAATTTTTCCGTTCTCGATCAAAACGCCGGTGGTCAGAATATCGTCGGGCAGAACCACACGGGCATTTGTTATCAGCGTCTTACTCATTTGTTGTAAACCCGAATTTCCGGAATGGGGCAGGGGGTGGCAACGGACGCGGCGTAGATCATCGCATCGGGATGCTTCTGGAACAGGGAGCAGGGCACGTTCGCGGTAACCTCGCCGTGGAGAATCTTCCGCAGCGCGGCGGCATTCCAGTCGCGAGGCATGCACATGCGCACTTTCTTTGCCATAAACATTTCTTTCATGCCTACGGTGATGCACCAGTCGGGAATGGCGTCGAAGTTAGCGCCGCAGTTCATGTACGCGTTGATGGTCTTGGTCTCGCGGGAGATCTTTAGTACGCGGGTGGGACGGTCCAAAAACTCCTCGGGAGTCACGACCTCACCCGGCTCCGGAGGCTCATTAAAAGCGTAATGGCCGTTGATGCCAACGCCGCCGAATACCATATCCAGCTTGCCGTATTCCTTGATCTTGTCCATGACAAGGTGCTCCTTGCCGGGCTCGGGGAAGATTCGATTTTCGGGTAGCACATTCAGTTCGTCGTCTACCTTGCTGTAGAAGGTGCGCTCCATGCCGCCGCGGAAAGACAGCGGGTCGTCCCGATCGATATAGGTCTTTTCGTCCTTCAGATACTCATCCATGTTGATAAAGCAGCAATTCTTAAGAGAAATGCGGTATTTGTTGACGAGCTCTGCGATTCGGGCATAAGGGCCCAACGGTCCGTAGGGGACGACCATGATGGTGGGTTCGCCTTTGCGATTGTTTTCCTGAATGACCTCCAGCACCTCAATGGCAACCTTCCAATACATGTCTACTTCGTGCTCACACACATTGAGCTTGATGTTGGAGCCCTTTCCCAGTTCGGACGGGGGAATCAGATTATAGTTTTCTGCTTTCATCCTAAATACCACCTTTACAGATAAATCTAAGCCAATTATATAATTGTAAAGCCTCGAAGTAAAGGGATAAAACTGGCAATAAATAGGACAAAACTGCTACCGGATTTTTTACAGTATTGACTGCATCGGCGGAACTTGTTAAAATGAAATAGCACATATTCGGTGAGATGAGGTGAGAGAATGGATAAGCTTGTTAAATATTCCAGCGAACACGAGTCGGCGGAATACATCTGCCTGAATTCCTGCGGTGAGCAGTTTTTGGGTGACAGAGATCACCACGAATATCACAAAAACGGGCGGATCGATTTTTCCATCAAGTACATCGTCAAAGGGAAGGGATACTTTGAGAAGAACGGCGATATGTGCGAATTTGGTGAGGGAAGTCTGCTTTTGTATTTCCCCAAAAGTCGGCAAAACTATCGCTTTGAAAAGACCGATGATACTCAAATGCTGTGGGCACACTTTTCCGGCAAGCGATGTGATCTCCTAAAGCCGTTGAAAAGTAAAAATGCCGTGGTGGTGCCAATCTCCGATACCACGGAGTTTGAGCGCATTTTCAAGAAAATGATCCTCCAGCACTATTTTAAGATCAATACCCATGTCCGTGAGGCGGTCACTGCTTTATGTCACGGGTATTTGTTGGCGCTGATCTCCATGATTGCCAAGGATGCTCTGACGCAACCCGCCAAAGGCGATATGGTGATCGGCAGGGGGGTGGACAGCGTTCTGGGATACATGAACGCCCACTTTAATGAACCCATTGATATTCAGCAATATGCGGATATGTGCTTTGTTAGTCGTGATCGATTTTTACATTTGTTTAAAGAGAAAACCGGCATTTCACCGTATAAATTTCAGCTGTTGATCCGCATCGAAAGGGCAAAGGGGCTGCTGGTCAACACCTCCATGAGTGCCAGTGAATGCGGGGAGGCGGTAGGGTTTCGGGATGCCTCCTATTTTTGCAGGATCTTCAAAAAATACACCGCCGAAACGCCCGCTGCCTACCGAAAGAACTATTACCGATTTTAAACAAAAAGCCGTACCTGGTGTGTGCAAGTACGGCTTTTTGCTTTATAAGTCAATGATGTGGTTTCCTTTGGAAATGTTAAAAATTTTCACATCTTGCTCCGGCAGTTTCAGCTTTAAGATGAACGGCTTTTCGCAAGAGATGTTCAGA
>JAFVQV010000149.1 GCA_017504645.1 Clostridia bacterium
CGGGTATCACGATGGACCGACGGTTCGGGCCGCAGAAGATCATCATGTCCTCCGCTTCCACGTAAAAACAATCCGCCAGTCGGATAACCGTCTCACCGGAGGGAGTGCTCTTGGAGATCTCCGAAGCGGTGATTCTCACCGTTCCGTCGAAGGAATAGCCGCTAAAGCGAGTTTGGTCGTAGGCTTCCTCGTGTTGGCGCCGAACCAGCCTCGGAGACACAAAGGCCAACACCAGCTCTACCGCCACGATCAACGCGGTTAGCACCGTCATGGAAAGGTCCAATCGACCGCTGGTCTTATAATCCACGCCCAACAGCAACACAAACATAACCGCCGTGATCAGCGGAAACACGCGATTGCCGCCGCGCATACCTGTCCCACCGGACAGCAGCTGCTGTGAACGCACATATTCTTCCCGACTGAGGGAGACAGGGTATTCTACCGGTAAACGATGTTCCGTCATATCAGACATCCAAATTCGTCACGTATTGGGCGTTTTTCTCGATAAATTCGCGGCGAGGCTCCACCTTATCGCCCATGAGGATGGTAAATACCTCGTCTGCCGCTTCGGCATCCTCCATTTCCACCCGCAGCATGGTGCGGAACGCGGGGTCCATGGTAGTCTCCCACAGCTGTTCGGGGTCCATTTCACCAAGACCCTTATACCGCTGAATATCGGCGTTGCCGCCCAGTTCCTGAATGTAAAGGTCACGTTCCTCGTCGTTAAACGCATAGCGCACCTGCTTGCCCTTTTGCACCTTAAACAGGGGCGGTTGAGCAATGTACACGTGGCCCTCCTCAATGAGGGGACGCATGTAACGGAAGAAGAAGGTCAGCAACAGCGTACGAATGTGAGAACCGTCCACGTCCGCATCCGCCATGATGATGACCTTGCCGTACCGCAGCTTGGACACGTCGAAATCGTCACCGATGCCGCAGCCCAACGCGATGACCACCGGCGTCAATTTATCGTTGCCGTATACCTTATCGATACGGGCTTTTTCCACGTTGAGCATCTTACCCCACAGCGGCAAGATGGCCTGGAAATTACGGTCACGACCCTGCTTGGCCGAGCCGCCTGCCGAGTCACCCTCGACGATGTACAGCTCGGTGCGTTCTGCGTCGCTCCAGATACAATCCGCCAGTTTATCGGGCATACGGGTAGCCGCCAGTCCGTTCTTTTTACGGGCATTTTCACGGGCCTTTTGTGCGGCCTCACGTACACGGGCGGCGTTGATGGATTTTTCCAAAATGGCGCGCGCCACGTAGGGGTTTTCCTCCAAATAGTCGGCCAGTTTCTCACTGAGCAGCTGATTGACCAGCGTACCCATGGAGGTATTTCCCAGTTTTGCCTTGGTCTGACCCTCAAACTGCGCGTCGGTCAGTTTAACACTGACTACCGCGGCCAGACCCTCACGCACGTCGTCACCCTTCAGGTTGCTGTCCGCTTCCTTCAGCATGTTATGACGGCGGGCGTACGCGTTCAAAATACGGGTGATGCCCACCTTAAACGCATTTTCATGGGTACCGCCATCCACCGTGTGGATGTTATTGGCAAAGGAAATGATATTTTCATTGTAGCTATCGTTATATTGGAGTGCCACCTCCGCCACAGAATCGCCGCTGACGGTAGACAGGTGAATGACCTGCTCATGCAGCGGCACGTAACCGCGAGTTTTATTGATGAATTCTACAAAAGACGAAATACCGCCCTCGTAGCAATATTCCTCCGACACAATGTTTTTCTCATTGCGGCGGTCGGTCAGGGTGATCTTCAATCCCGCATTCAGGAACGCCTGCTCACGCAGACGCTTCTGCAGTACTTCAAATTCGTATTCGGTGGTCTCATTAAAGATCTCCGCATCCGCCTTAAAGCGAATGAGGGTACCGTCACAGTCCGCATCACCGATGACGGTTAAGTCGTTGACCGCCACGCCGCGTTCAAACCGCTGTGCGTGGACCTTTCCTTCACGGGAGATCTCCACCTCCAGCCATTCGGACAGGGCGTTTACCACCGACGAGCCTACGCCGTGCAGACCGCCGGATACTTTATACCCGCTGCCGCCGAATTTACCGCCGGCGTGCAGAACAGTCAGCACCACCGTGACGGTGGGGATACCCAATTTTTCATTGATACCCACGGGAATACCACGGCCGTTATCCCGCACGGAGATAATATCACCGGGCAGAATGTCCACTTCGATATGAGTACAGAACCCCGCCAACGCCTCGTCGATGGAGTTATCCACGATTTCATATACCAAATGATGCAATCCGCGGGGACCGGTGGAGCCGATATACATACCGGGGCGCTTACGCACCGCTTCCAGACCCTCTAAGACCTGTATTTGACTTTCGTCATAGGCCTCGTGGGCTTGTTCATTCAGTTGTGTGTCTTTTTCCAGTTCGGTACTCATACAAAGCATCCTCTCATTGTGTCAGTTTGACCGATCAGTGCGGCCCGTTTGCGTAAGGTGGCGCAGGATATCTGCGAAATGTATACCGTTTCGTTTCCTTGCTTGTCGCGGCATACCACAAAGCTGCGCGGCAGATCGTCACAAACGGTGATGACACGGTTTTGTTTTTCCGCGTTCGATAAAAATACACGGGTGGTCTTGGATATGGTGGTATTCTCCATATCAAAGATCCCCACGACCTCGTCCGTGCGGACAACGGTCTCTTGCCCGATGTGTAAGTACATAGGCTCTCCTTTTTTCCACAACCGCTACGGGTTATGTGGAAAGTTTACCGCCGCTCATGCGAAATTCGCGGCCGTTTATCAATTTAAAAATGGAAGTGGAATCACAACAGGTTATAAATACCTGCCAATCCTGAATATGATTAAGAATGTAGTCCTGACGGGAGATGTCCAGCTCGCTCATGACGTCGTCCAGCAAGGCAACGGGTTTTTCGCCCGTGACTTCCTGCAACAGCGTGGCTTCCGCCAGCTTCATTGCCAGCACGGCGGAGCGTTGCTGACCCTGCGAGCCGAATTGACGGGCAGGATTGCCGTTAATCAGTACCTCCAAGTCATCCCGATGGGGACCAACGGTGGTAAAGCCTGCTGCCAGATCGGCTGCCCGATGGCGGCGCAGCTCATCATACAACAATTGGGCAATCTCCGCAGCAGTGCGGTCGACAATACCCTCCACCGTACTGCGGTATTGCAGGTCAAAATCCTCTTTTCCACCGGACAAGCCCTCATAAATCCGCCGTGCCTGAGGCGCCATACGGCGCAGATACAGTTGACGGGAATGAATGAGCAAGCAACCGGTTTGTGCTAACTGCTTATCCCACAGGTCAAACAGCTCGTCCGCCCCTTCCCCACCGGCACCTGCTTTACACAGGGCGTTGCGTTGGGACAGCACACGGGCATAGTCCGCCAGCACCTTGACATAAGAGGGGCGAAGCTGGCAATACGCCGCATCCATCAGTCGACGCCGTTCCTGAGGACCGCCTTTAATCAGAGACAGGTGGGCAGGCGAAAACACCACGCCGCAAAACACACCTGCCAGTTTGGCGGCTGAGGACTGGGGAATGCCGTTGAGTTCCGCCGATCGCCGCCCTTTGATGGTGATGGCGGCAGTCTGCTGCCGATTGCCTGCTTCAAAATCCATCTGCAATCGGCTATCCTCCCGATCAAAGGCAACCAGTTCTTTATCCTTTGCCATACGGAAGCTGCGGCCACCGGTAAACAACCAAATGGCTTCTAATAAATTGGTTTTTCCCTGAGCATTTTCGCCGGTGATCACATTGACGCCGGAACACGGCAAAAACTCGCCGTCTTTTAAATTACGAAAACGCTCAAAGGTCAGACGGGTCACCTGCATGATGGTTCCCCTTTACACCTGTTCCGTGACAACGGTAACGGTGGTATCCCCTACCGTTGCCGTATCGCCGGGACGCATTTTTTTACCACGCATGGTGCATACTTCGCCGTTAACCAGAACCTCGCCGTTTTGGATCATACTTTTTGCATGACCGCCGGTCTCCGCAAGGGCACACAGCTTTAGCAGCGCATCTAAGCGGATAAATTCCGTTGTAATCGTCTGGGTCATACGCGCTTCAACCTCACAGGCAGCACCAAGAATAAGAATCCATCACCCGAGGTAGGAACAATCTTCATCGGAGATTGGGTGCCACTCAGTTCAATGACGACTTCATCACATTCCGTGTTGCGCAGTGCCTCCAACAGAAAACGGCTGTTAAAGCCCATTTCTTCCTGCTGACCCTCGATCTTTGCGTCTATCACATCGTTGGCACTACCCAACGCCGTGATACAGGAAAGAGAGATCTGATCATCCTTAAAACGGCAGATCAGCGGAGATTTTAAGCGATCATTAATTACCAGTGAAGCACGATCCACCGCGTCAATCAGCTCGCGCGTTTTAATGCGCACGGTGGTAGTGGCATTGGCGGGAATGGCTTTGCGATAGGGCAAAAATTCGCCGTCCAGCAGACGAGAAAACACCGAATACCCGCCGATCTCCAAAATAATGTGACGGGCGCCCACGGTCATGTACAGCGGCTCGTCTTCTTCGTTGAGAAGCTTTAAGACTTCTCCCAAGGTCTTACCGGGAACCACAAAATTCAGCGATTCGTTGCTCTTGATAGGCTCACTGCGCAATGCCAGACGGGAGCCGTCCACCGCGATCAGGCGCAAAATGGCGGAATCAATTTCAAATTTTACACCGGTATGGACCGGGCGGGTGTCATTTTGTGCTACGGCGAACAGCGTCTGACGGATCATGCTTTTCAGCACGTTTTGCTGCATGGTGATCGCCGCACCGCCGTTGATAGTGGGCAGCTCGGGATAATCGGCAGAAGAAAAGCCAATGATAGTGAATTCCGAGGAGCCGCTTTTGATGGTGGTGTTGTTTTTATCGTTGCACTGAATCAACACCTCATCGGAGGGTAGCTTACGGATGATCTCCAAAAACAGTTTCGCATTTAAAACGATCTCCCCTGCTTCCTTTACCTGCGCTTCGATGGTGGTGGTGATGCCCAGCTCCATATCGTAGCCCGCAAGAAACAGAGAATTATCGCCGGTCTTTAACAGAACACCCTCCAAAGCAGGAAGTGCCGATTTGGAGGCTACGGCACGTTGGACATTATTAACGGCATCTACCAAGGCTTGCTTTGCACATAAGATACGCATAAACACTCATCCTTTCACATTCGATGATTTTAAATAAAATGAAATTTATAAAATATATCTCTTTTTTCTAGTAGTAGTCGTAGTAGAGGGTGTGAATTTGTGAAAAGGTGCGGGAGCCCGCACAAGGACTGGAAAAAGACGGAGGGACAGGTGTGAAACGGGTGTGAATTGTATTTTGAAGGATGTTGAGAACCTTTTGGTTATTCACACGCGGTGAAATTCGGTGAGTGGAATGTGAAGGAAAAGTGGAAAAAGAAGGGAGGTTTTTCACAGGCTTTCACCGAATTGTTCACAGCCTCAAGACTCGGAAATATTCTTAATGATGTCGTTTA
Source organism: Clostridia bacterium (assembly GCA_017504645.1). Lineage (GTDB taxonomy): Bacteria > Bacillota > Clostridia > Oscillospirales > Acutalibacteraceae > RGIG3009. The sequence continues at coordinate 5,491 of JAFVQV010000149.1, forward strand.
CCAGCCCTTTAAAGGACGGGTTGACCGCCATGCGGTCCTCCACCTTTTGAATGGCGTACACCACGGTGGAGTGGTCACGGCCGCCGAATTCCTCGCCAATAGCCTTCATGGGCAGGTTGGTGATGTTGCGCACCACGTATTCCGCTACCTGGCGGGCGGAGGAAATGTTGGCGGAGTGTTTGTTGGAACGAATATCTTCCGGCGACACCGACATGGTGCGCGCTACCTCGTTAATAATGCGCTCCACCGTGATGGGTACGGGCTGACTGTCGTTTTTGATATCGCGTATCGCCGCCTGTGCGGTCATGATGGAGGGGGCCTCCCCTTCCAGCATGCATTGGGCCTGCATGCGGCGAACAGCACCCTCCAGCTGACGAACATTGCTCTTTAACTGGGTGGCGATGTATTCCGCCACGTCGTTGCCGATGGTGATGTCTAGCAGCTGAGCCTTGCGCTTGATAATGGCGATACGGGTCTCCAGATCCGGCGGCTGAATATCTGCCAGCAGACCCATCTCAAAACGAGTGCGCAGCCGTTCTTCCAGCGTGGCAATTTCACGAGGCGGGCGGTCAGAGGTCAGCACGATCTGCTTATTGGCCTGCCACAGCGCTTCAAAGGTGTGGAAAAATTCCTCCTGAAAACCTACCTTACCGGCGATAAACTGAATATCGTCGATCAGCAGCAGGTCTACCTGACGGTATTTGGCACGGAATTCCTCAGGGCATTTGTCCCGGATGGCTTCCACCAATTCGTTTGTCATGAACTCGCCCTTGGTGTACAAAATCTTCATTTGCGGCGAGTTGCGGCGGATCTCATTGCAGATGGCGTACAGCAGGTGGGTCTTCCCCAGTCCCGAGCCGCCGTAAATGAACAGCGGGTTATAGCTGCCGGCGGGCTTACTGGCCACCGCCTGCGAGGCCGCGTGAGCAAATTTGTTGGACGGGCCTACCACGAAGTTTTCAAAGGAATATTCGTAATCGGAGGATTTTTTACCAAACAGGTTTTCCGCTGCCGGGAAATCCGCCGCCGGCAGATCCGGCTGAGGCGTCGCGACTGCGGGCGTCGGTTCCGGCTTTTCCTTGCACTGGATTTCCAGATCAAAGGGAATGCCCAGCACCTGTAAAAACGCATCCTTTATTTTTTGGGTGTACTGACCGGCAATGATACTGCGCTGAAAATCCGTGTGGACCAGTACCACCACCCGATTTTCCTCAATGCGGCAGGGCTCGATGCAGGTGATCCACATGTTGAACGCGACTTCACTGATATCGTCCTGATTACGCAGGTATTCCAAAATACCCGACCAGGCTTCCTTGATATTTTCCATCCTTTTAAAACTCCTTCACAGCGGGAAAATGGGA
>JAFVQV010000150.1 GCA_017504645.1 Clostridia bacterium
ATGGAGCGGACGCTGCTCGGCGGGGACCTGGGCGAGATGATCGTCACCCCCCGGGAGATCGACGCCATCATACAGGATGCCTCCGGCATCATCGCCTCCGCCATCAACCACGCCCTCCAGCCCACCCTGAGCGACGCGGAAATCGCCGCGATGATGAATTGACCTGTAAGCTGATAGACTTTTAAGGGTTTTGCCACACTTAATTAACATTAGATTCATTGATTGTCCATGATTACCCCTTATAATGATTTTGTCGACGGAAAAAGTCGATAGAAAAGGACACCCAACCTTCTTCTTCCCCCCTTGGCGCGGAACAGCCCTTGAGCAAGGCTGGTCCGCGTCATCTTTTTCGGCGACAGCCGGCTCTTTTTAATCCTTATGTAATGATTCATCCCGCCGGGATTTGGTATAATATCACTTGTATTGTTGTTACAGGACGCCCCATTACGGATGATAAAGGGAGGATGGGCCATGAACAAAATCGGTTTCGACAGTCAGAAGTACATCCATCTCCAATCCGCGCGAATCCGCGAGCGCATCGAATCCTTCGGCGGTAAGCTCTACCTGGAATTCGGCGGCAAGCTGTTTGACGACTACCATGCCGCCCGCGTGCTGCCCGGCTTCGAGCCGGATGCCAAGATCCGCCTGTTGTGCGAGCTGCGCGACAAAGCGGAAGTGGTCTTTTGCATCAGTGCCGCCAACATCGAAAAGACTAAGATCCGCGCCGATCTGGGTATCAGCTACGAGATGGATCTGCTGCGTCAGATCGATGTCATCACCGGGCTGGGCATTGAAGTCAACAGCGTCGTCATCACCCAATACAGCGGACAAGCTGCCGCCGATTTGTTCGTGCAAAAGCTCAATGCCCGCGGCGTCACCAACTACATTCACCGCCCCATCGCCGGTTATCCCTCCGATGTGGATCACATCGTCAGCGACGAGGGCTACGGCTCCAATCCCTATATCGTCACCACCAAGCCGTTGGTAGTCGTCACCGCCCCCGGTCCCGGCAGCGGCAAGCTCGCCACCTGTCTGTCGCAGGTATATCATGAGCATCGCCGTGGGATCCTGGCGGGCTATGGCAAATATGAAACCTTTCCCATTTGGAACCTGTCCCTTAAGCATCCCGTCAATCTCGCCTACGAGGCGGCTACCGCCGATCTGCAAGACGTGAACATGATCGACCCGTTCCATTTGGATGCCTACGGTGTCACCACCGTTAACTACAATCGCGATGTGGAGGCCTTCCCCATCGTGCGTACCATTCTATCGCGTATCACCGGCAACGACCGATTTTATTGCAGTCCCACCGACATGGGCGTCAACATGGCGGGCTACGCCATTGTGGACGATGAGGTCTGCCGCGAGGCCAGCAAGCAGGAGATCATCCGTCGGTATTACACCGGCCTGGGCGATCTGAAGCAGGGCAAGGAAAAAGCCGAAACAGTGGAGAAGCTCAAGCTCATCATGCAGCAGCTGGAGTTGAAGCCGGAGGATCGCCCCGTGGTTCTTCCTGCTTTGGCGAAAAAAGAGGCGTCGGGTGCTCCCGCCGCCGCCATCCGCCTGCCCGACGGACGTATCATCACCGGCAAAGCCACTCGCCTGATGAGCGCTTCCAGCGGTGCGGTGCTCAACGCCATCAAAGTCATGGCGGATATTCCCAAGGAAGTCCTGCTCATGAGTCCCCAAATTTTGGAACCGGTGCTAAAACTCAAGATCGATCTGCTGAAAAGCCACAGCAGTGTACTAAAGGTGGACGACGTGCTGACGGCGCTGTATATCTGCGCTGCCACCAACGAGACCGCCGCCGCCGCAGTGAGCCAATTGCCCCGCTTGCGTGGGTGCGAGCTTCATTCCACCCAACTGTTACATTCGGGCGACGCATCCACCCTACGGAAAATGGGTATAAATATGACATGTGAACCGGAATTTCCGGATAAGAGTCTGTATTTTGGATGAGGTGTATCATGAAGCATTACGATTATCTGATCGTGGGTAGCGGTCTGTTCGGCGCAGTCGTTGCCAATGAGGCCGCTAAGCACGGCAAATCCTGCTTGGTGCTGGAACGGCGAAAGCATACCGGCGGTAACGTGTATTGCGAAACCGTGGAAAATATCGTTGTTCACCGCTACGGTGCCCATATTTTCCATACCAACGACAAAAAAGTGTGGGATTATGTAAACGAGCTTGCCACTTTCAATCGGTATACCAACTCCCCCGTGGCCAATTACAAAGGCAAGCTGTACAACATGCCCTTTAATATGAACACTTTTTATCAGATGTGGGGCGTCACCACCCCCGAGGAGGCAAAAGCCAAAATCGCCGAGCAACGCGCGGAGATCACGGGTGCTCCTCAAAATCTGGAGGAGCAGGCCATCAGCCTGGTGGGTCGCGATATCTACGAAACACTGGTAAAGGATTACACCCAAAAGCAGTGGGGGCGCCCCTGCACTGAGCTCCCCGCCTTTATTATCAAACGGCTGCCGGTGCGTTTTACCTTTGACAACAACTATTTCAACGATCCCTATCAGGGCATTCCCATCGGCGGGTACAATGTGCTGATCGACAAAATGCTGGAAAAGGCCGATGTGCTCACCGGTGTGGACTTTATGGACGATCCCGACGCCTATCGCTCCTTGGCGGATACCGTGGTGTATACCGGTACCATCGACGAGTACTTCGGCTACCGCTTCGGCAAATTGGAATACCGCACCGTGCGATTCGACACCGAAGTGCTGGATGAAGAAAACCACCAAGGTGTGGCGGTACTCAACTACACCGACAGTGACACCCCTTACACTCGCATCATCGAACACAAGCATTTCGAGTTCGGCACCCAGCCCAAGACGGTGATCTCAAAAGAATATTCCGTCTCCTGGGAGGATGGTATGGAGCCTTATTATCCCGTCAACAACGGAGAAAATCAGGCATTATACGCAAAGTATGCTGCCCTTGCCGAGCAAGAGAAAAACACCCTGTTTGGCGGCAGACTGGCGGAATACAAATACTATGACATGGATAAGGTCATTGCCTCCGCACTGGCGTTAACAGAAAAGTTGTTTTAAGGAGCTATTCATATGTCAAACGAAGTAACCGTTTCCATCATCATGCCGGTGTACGGCGTGGAAAAGTATGTAGGGAAAGCCATCGAAAGCATGCAAGCGCAGACCTTCGGGGATTTTGAATTCCTCATTGTGGATGACGGCACCAAGGACCGCAGCGGTATCATCTGCGACGAATACGCTGCCAAAGACGAGCGCATCCGCGTGTTTCACAAGGAAAACGGCGGCGCCCCGTCGGCACGCAATCTGGCTATTGACGAGGCAAAAGGAAAATACTTTTATTTCATGGATTCCGATGACTGGGCAGAACCTACCATGTTGGAGGATATGGTAAAACTGGCGGAAGCGCACCGCGCTCAGCTGGTGGTAACCGGTTATTTTATCGACACCTATTACAGCGATACGGAATATGTTACGCAGGAGGTGTTTCAGCCCTCCCAAGTCTTTGCCACTCAGCAGGAATTCCGCGAAAATGCCTATCGTCTGTTCGACCACAACCTGCTGTATACCCCGTGGAACAAGTTATACGATGCGACCTATATCCGCGACAACAATTTGAAATTTCCGCAAACTTTTTGGGACGATTTCCCCTTTAATTTAAGTGTTCTGCGGGATGTGGAACGCGTGGTGGTATCCGATAGGAAATACTATCATTTCATGCGTGCCCGCGCGGAAAGTGAAACGGCAAAATACCGCCCCGATATGTACGACAAGCGCGAAGAAGAACACGGTTGGATGGTAGACCTGTACCGTTACTGGAACATCGACGACGAGAACTCCCGAGAATTTTTGGCGCGCCGTTATGTGGAACGCTTGATCGGTTGCGTGGAAAATCTTACCAATCCTGCCTGCACCTTAAGCGCGGCGGAGAAAAAGGCGGAGATTCGCCGCATTATCTCCACCGATCACGCCAAAGAGGCTGCTGAAACGGCGAAACCGCGTTCCCGTTATATGAAGATCATGGTGTCCCCCATCCGCAGACAGAATACCGGTCTCACTTACTGGGAGGGGAAATGCATTTCTTCCGTAAAGCGGAAAAATGTGAAGCTGTTTGCCACCCTAAAAGCAGGCCGTTAACCGAAAGTTTTTGCTTTTTGGATTGACAGGGACCTCAAAAAGAGGTATGATATTTGACGGCGGTTTTCCGCCGTATATGCCGCTGTGGTGGAATCGGCAGACACAAGGGACTTAAAATCCCTCGGTGGCAACACCGTACCGGTTCAAGTCCGGTCAGCGGCACCATTGCGAGTGTTCTTACAGGATCTGAAAGTTCTGTGAGGGCACTCGCTTTTTTTGCGCCCAAATTTACTCGTTCCTTTGCTCATATAGCCACTGAAACAGGGGCGGAACAATAATTTACTGTCACACCTTTTCTCGTCTGCAATTCTACTTCTGATAACCTGATGGGGACCTCGCTTGGTATATCAACGGAACCGATACAGTTATAGTGGATGATCAGCCTTTGACTTTTTGTGCCATTGATTTTTTCTGCATGATACACTTCAATATATTCAATCAACTCATTAAGCACCAGAGGAGTCAATTTTCGAATTCTTGTGTATTTCCTCACTGATGCAACAAAAGAATCAACCATTTCGCTTTTAGCGGACAGCTCTTCTATTTTCAAATCTATTTCCTCTATTTTCTCTTTCAGGCCCTGCTGTTCTGCTTCGTAATTCTTTGACATTTTATTAAACCGTTCATCGGATATTTTTCCACAAACATTGTCTTCGTATATTCTCTCAAACAACCTGTCTATCTCTTTATCTCGATCCAATAGTGTTTTTAATTCTTTACTCAACACCAGCTGTCTTTCCGCCAAATGTTTACGAGAATAATCACTGACAACTTTTGAAAACTGTTCTTCATGATGAACCGCGAATTGCGTTAATCGCCGAATTTCGCTCAAAACAACCTGTTCAAGAAAATCCACTCGGATATAATGCGTAGCGCTACATTCTTTTCTGACCGAGTTATACCCGGAACAATTAAAGTATTTGATATCGTGATTTGCCTGGTTAAAGTGGTAATGTAAATTGCGTCCGCACTCCGCACAACGAAGAATACCTGAAAACATGCTGTGTTCTCCATCCCGCATTGGGCGGTTTCTGGCTCTTTCCATCAAACTTCGAACACGTTCAAACACTTCTCTGTCAA
>JAFVQV010000151.1 GCA_017504645.1 Clostridia bacterium
ATGTGCGGCGGCGCTTTGTTGGCTGAAACTTTTTTCGAAATCTATTGACTTTCGCAAATTACAGTGATAACATAGTAGCATCTTTTGTATATAAAGGAGGCTGCCGTCATGGCGGATATCCGTTCACAGGCTTTGGATCAGTTGTTTGAGGCGATTTTGGGGCTTCAAACCACGGAGGATTGCTACCGTTTTTTTGAGGACGTGTGCACCATCAACGAGGTGCAGGACATGGCACAGCGGTATGAGGTGGCATTGCTGCTGGAACAAGGCATGAACTATCAGCAGATCGCTCAGCAGGTAGGCATCAGCACCGCCACCATCAGCCGCGTCAGCCGTTGTTTAAACTACGGCAGCGGCGGCTATCGTGACGCCATCAAACGGCGCAAAGAGGAGAAAGCATGAACACCACACAGCTGAAAAACGACGAAAAAGCGGTATTTGCTTTGCGGGAGCTGTACGGACGGTACGGCTACATCCCCTATAAAATGAGCAAATTCGAGGAATACGACCTGTACGTCCGTAACAAGGACTTTCTCATTTCGGACAGTGTCATCACCTTTACCGACACCAACGGCAAGCTGATGGCGCTCAAGCCTGACGTGACCTTGTCCATTGTGAAAAACAGCCGCGACGGGGAAGGGGTACAGAAATTATACTACCACGAGAACGTGTACCGCGTATCCGGCAGCACCCATACCTTTAAGGAGATCGTGCAGGCGGGCTTGGAGTGCATCGGTGAGATCGACGACTATTGCGTGTACGAGGTGCTGATGCTGGCAGCGGAAAGCCTGCGCCGTATCGCGGATACCTGCGTGCTGGACATTTCCCACATGGGCATTTTGTCCGCCCTGCTGGAGGGCGTTCCCGCCACCGCAGCACAGCAGATCCTGCGCTGTGTGGGGGATAAAAACGTGCACGAGCTGGCTAGCGTGTGTGACACCGCCGAGGTGGCACCCGCCACCCGTGACCTGCTGGTACAGCTGGTGGGGCTGTGCGGCAAGCCTGTTGCGGTATTGCCCCGTTTGGGCGAACTGCTTCAAAATACCGCCGCCGCAGGGGCGTATGAAGAACTGTGCACGGCGGTCTGTGCCTTTGACGGCACGGCGCTTTCGGATATGCTGCGCATCGACTTTTCCGTCGTCAGCGACGCTCGCTACTACAGCGGTATCGTGTTTAAGGGCTTTGTGGACGGCGTGCCGGAAAGCGTGCTGTCCGGCGGTCGGTACGATCATTTGATGCGGAAAATGCACCGCCGCAGCGACGCCATCGGCTTCGCGGTGTACCTGGACCGTCTGGAACGGCTGGGTGACAGTGACCGTCCCTTTGACGTGGACGCGGTTTTGCTGTATGGTGACAAGGACACTCCCGCCACCGTGGCGCGGGCGGTGCAAGCGCTGTCACAGACAGGCAGCGTAACCGCCTGTCGCACCCGTCCCGAAAAAGTGGCGTTTCGGCAACTGTGGCAGCTCAACGGGGAGGAGGCGCAGCTCATTGAAGACCATGCTTAACATCGCCCTGCCCAAAGGCAGACTGGGCGAAAAGGTGCTGGCCCGCTTTGAAAAGGCGGGATTTCCCTGTCCCGCCATTCACGAGACCAACCGTAAACTGATCTTCGAAAATCCCGAGGCGGGTGTGCGCTATTTTTGGGTGAAACCCTCCGACGTGGCCATTTACGTGGAACGGGGCGCGGCGGATATCGGCGTGGCGGGCAAGGATATTTTGTTGGAATACCGTCCCGACGTGTACGAACTGCTGGACCTGAAGTTGGGCATCTGCCGCATGGCGGTGGCCGCGCCCAAGGGCTTTCGGGACGACCCTCGCCGCACCCTGCGGGTCGCCACCAAGTTTGCCCGCATTGCGGGAGATCACTACGCCGCCCGCGGTCGTGATATCGACATCATCCACCTGAACGGCTCCATTGAGATCGCCCCCATTTTAGGGCTGTCGGACGTGATCGTGGATATCGTGGAGACGGGCACGACCTTAAAAGAAAACGATCTGGAGGTGGTGGAGACCGTGGTGCCCATCAGCGCACGGCTCATCGCCAATAAAGCCGCCGGCAAATTCAAGGCGGAGGCCATCGACGCACTGGTGCGAGGGATGGCACAGCAAACGGAGGACTGAACATGATCAAGATACTGACATACGGCGAGGTGGCAAACGCGGACATTTTTGCCCGCGTGGTCCCCGAGGTGGACGTCACCGCAGTGGTGGCGGATATTATCAAAACCGTACGCGCCGAAGGCGACGAGGCACTGCTTTCGTACACGGAAAAATTCGACGGCGTAAAGCTGACGGCCCTGCAGGTCACCCCTGAGGAGATCGACGAGGCGGTGGCCGCCGTGCCGCCTGAATTTTTGGAAATTCTCAAAAAAGCCGCTAAAAACATCCGCAAATTCCACGAAAAACAGGTGCGGACGGGCTTCATCATCAACGACGAAAACGGCATCGTCACAGGTCAAAAGGTCATTCCCGTGGACCGTGCGGGTCTGTACGTGCCCGGCGGCACCGCCGCCTACCCGTCCACGGTGCTGATGGACGCCATCCCCGCGAAAATCGCGGGCTGTCCCGAGGTGGTAATGGTCACGCCTCCCGGTAAGGACGGCAAGGTGACCCCCGTCATTCTGGCGGCGGCACACATTGCGGGCGTGGACAAAATTTTCAAGGTGGGCGGCGCTCAGGCGGTGGCCGCTCTCGCCTACGGCACCGAAAGTGTACCCAAAGTGGATAAGATCGTAGGCCCCGGCAACGCCTTTGTGGCGGAAGCCAAAAAGCAGGTGTTCGGCGCCGTGTCCATCGACATGATTGCGGGTCCCAGTGAGATCCTCATCGTAGCGGATGGAGCGTCCGATCCTCGTCACGTGGCGGCGGACCTGCTGTCCCAGGCAGAGCACGATAAGCTGGCAAGCGCCGTGCTGGTCACCGATTCCATGGCACTGGCTCAGGCTGTACAGGCAGAACTGGAAGTGCAGATTCCCCGTCTGTCCCGTGCGGAGATCGCCCGTACCTCCATTGACAATAACGGCAAGATCATCGTGGCGGAGGACCTGTACACCGCCATCGACATCGCCAACGAGATCGCTCCCGAGCATCTGGAGCTGTGTGTGGATAACCCCTTTGATTATCTGGACGGCATCCGCCACGCGGGCTCCATCTTTATGGGCCGCCATTGCCCCGAAGCGTTGGGTGACTATCTGGCGGGCCCCAACCACACCCTGCCCACGGGCGGCACCGCCAAATTCTCCAGTCCCCTGTCGGTGGACGATTTCGTCAAAAAGACCCAGTATACCTACTACACCCGCGACGCACTGGCGCGTGTGGCAGAGGACGTAGCGTACTTTGCCGCCAAGGAGGGGCTGACCGCCCACGCTAAGAGTGCGGTGGTGCGCATCGAGGATTGATATGAGCCGATTTTTCAGTGAGAAGTACCGTAAGCTGGTACCCTATACCCCCGGCGAGCAACCCCGGGATCGCCGCTATATTAAACTGAATACCAACGAATCCCCCTTTCCGCCCTCACCGAAGGCGCAGGCGTATGCGGCGGCGGCCGCGGCGGACCTGCACCTGTATCCCGACCCCACCTGTGCGCAGCTGACCCAAGCGCTGGCGCACACCTTGGGGATCGAGGCACAGCAGGTGATACTGGGCAACGGCTCGGATGAGGTGCTCAATTACGCCTTTATGGCCTTTTGCGATGATACCCATCCCGCCGTCTTTCCCGACATCACCTACGGCTTTTATAAGGTGTTTGCGGACATCAATCAGGTCCCGTACACCGAATTGCCGCTGAACGACGACCTGACGGTAGACGTGGACGCCCTGTGCGCCGCAAGGGGGACGATTTTCATCGCCAACCCCAACGCACCCACGGGCATTGCACTACCCCTGGCCGACATCGAGAAACTGCTGAGCAGTGACCCCGATCGCATGGTGGTGGTGGACGAGGCCTACGTGGATTTCGGCGCCGACAGCGCCGTGGGATTGATCGCCCGTTATGACAACCTGCTGGTGACCCAGACCTTTTCCAAATCCCGCAGCATGGCGGGTGGGCGATTGGGCATGGGCATGGGCAGCGCGGCGGTGATTCGCGATCTGAACACCGTTAAATACTCCCTCAATCCCTATAACATCAACCGCATGACCATGGCGGCGGGGTTGGGTACGCTGGAGGACGCGGCGTATTTTGAGGAGAACTGCCGCGCGGTGATGGCCATCCGTCAGTGGACCACCGACCAACTGCGCAAGGTGGGCTTCACCGTCATTGACTCCTCGTCCAATTTTATTTTTGCCAAGCACCCTGCTATGGACGGCGGTGACCTGTACCGCTGTTTGAAAGAGCGGGGGATACTGGTACGGCATTTTAATACGCCCCGTCTGCACGCCTACATCCGTATCACCATCGGCAGTGACGCGCAGATGCAAACGTTTATCGATACTGTAAAGGAGGTTCTGTTATGAGAACCGCAACTATTGCCCGCAAGACCGCGGAGACCGATATTACCCTGACCCTGGCATTGGACGGAAAGGGCACCGCCACCGTCAACACCGGCTGTGGCTTTTTGGACCACATGCTGACCCTGTTTGCCCGTCACGGCGGGTTTGACCTGTCGGTGACCTGTAAGGGTGACACGCAGGTGGACGACCACCACACGGTGGAGGACATCGGCATCTGCCTGGGACAGGCATTCACCGAAGCGCTGGGAGAGAAGCGGGGCATTACGCGGTACGGCAGTACCATTCTGCCCATGGATGAGACGCTGATCCTGTCTGCCGTCGATCTGTCGGGCAGAGCGGGTCTGTATCCCGATCTGCACATCCCCGCCGCCAAGGTGGGCACCTTTGATACGGAGCTGTGTGAGGAATTTTGGTACGCCTTTGTGCGCCATGCCGCCTGTACCCTGCACCTGCGCCAACTGGCGGGCAGTAATTCTCACCACATTATTGAGGGCGTGTTCAAATCGGCGGCCCGCAGCCTGAAAGCGGCTGTCGCCATCGATCCTGCACACGCCGACGAGGTCCCCTCCACGAAAGGAGTTCTCGGATGATCGCCATTGTGGATTACGGGGTGGGCAACCTGTTTTCGCTGAAAAGCTCCTTTGCCGCCATCGGTGCCGAGGCGGTGGTCACCGCCGATACCGCCGTGCTGGCAGAGGCGAGCCATATCGTCCTGCCGGGAGTGGGCGCTTTCGGTGACGCCGCCGAGAAGCTGCGCTCATCGGGGATGGCACAGGCCGTCACACAGCTGGCGGCAAGCGGCAAACCCCTGCTGGGCATTTGTCTCGGCATGCAGCTGCTGTTTGACAAAAGCTACGAATACGGCGAGCACGCGGGACTGGGTTTGCTGCACGGCAGTATCCGTCCCATCGCCGATGTGATCCCTCCCGACCTGAAGATTCCTCACATGGGCTGGAATCGCCTGAGGTTCGTGCGGGATAACC
>JAFVQV010000152.1 GCA_017504645.1 Clostridia bacterium
ACCACTGATACGCAAAGGTGATCGTTTCGCCGCTGTATGAGAAGCTGTAATTGATCTGCTTGTAGATCTCCAGCAAGGTGACGATCACCGCGGTAATCAGCACGATCTTTCGCGCCTGTTTCTCGGTTCCCTCTCTAAAGCGGATGCACAGTATCACCCCAACGGCAATGGACAGTGCAAACCACAGCAGATGAAACCAACCGTACATGGTGGGCCGCTCCATTTCCGCATCCAGGAGGCGCAAAACACCCTTCCAAAATTCCATATTTTTCACCCCTCAATGCTTCATTATACACTTTGAGGGAGGTTTGTCACGAATTGTTGCAAAATTGTAGTTTTTGATACCTCATTCTTCCAACAAGGTACGCAACATTTTTTCGGGGTTTTCCAAGAACGAGCGAGTAATACAATAATGTTCTGTATCTCGATAGTCCACCCGTTCAATACCGTTTTGGGTGACTTGATAGATGCAGGCTCTGGGAAACGCCATCAACAGCGGTGAGTGAGTTGCCATAATAAACTGGGAACCACACTTCACTAAGCGGGACATTTCCGCTATCAACGTTAAAATGCGGGAGGGAGACAGCGCCGCCTCAGGCTCGTCCAAGATGTACAGACCGTGTCCGGAAAAACGATGCTGTACCAAAGCCATAAAGCTTTCCCCGTGGGATTGCTCATGAAGAGATACTCCACCGTATCCGCTAATGATAGGCGGAGCTGCTGCCGGCTGTCGGTCCACTTCATCAATATAACTGGCTACGTTATAGTAACTTTCCGCTCGCAGAAAGAAACCATCCCGCGGATAATCGTGTTTGGCAAGCAACAAGTATTTGGAAAGTTCTGAATGAGTATCGGCTGTGGAAAATTGAAAATTGCGACTTCCGCCCTCGGCATTAAAACCAAAGGCAACAGCAATGGCTTCGATCAAGGTGGATTTCCCCGTTCCGTTTTCCCCCACGAAGATGGTCACATCCTCCGTGATGGGCAGCGTCTTTTCCCGTATCAAATGCTGAACCGCGGGAATATTTGTCAAGTAAGATGGATGCGCAAGCGGCTCTCTCAGAAGAATCTCACTAATATATTGTCGTTTCACGGGATTCACCCCTTTGTCTCACCCTTTTGGCGTATTCATTATACACCTTGAGGGAGGTTTGTCACGAATTGTTGCAAATTTGTATCTTTTCGGTTTAAATAATTTTGCGCCACTTGCCAAACCGATAAATGATCCATCCTACCAAAGCGTCTACTACCCATGACAGGACCCATCCTACATAATAGCCGTAGATACCAAAGGGACCTATCAGCAGCCAACTGATAGCGATACGGGCAACGGAACCCACCACCGTGGTAACCAGCAGTGCTGTCATTTGACCGATCCCTCGGAAGAAATGATGAAACAGGTTGGCGACGATGTTACACACCAAAAACGGCATACAGTACCGCAAAAAGGTAATGGTATACTCCACCGATACAGGGGCGGCATCAGCTGTGTAAAACAGCATGGCAACCTGACGGGCAAAGAACACACTCACCAGCAGTACGGGCAACACGAACAGTACGTTTTGCACGAAGCCCACCACAAGCCCCTTTTTAAGCAATCGGTATTGCCGTGCTCCGTAGCACTGCGCCGTGTAATTGCCCAGTGTTTTGGCAGAATTCTGATAGATTGCCGCATTCACATCGTAGATACGCAGGGTGACGGTATAACTCGCCGAGGCGGCACCGCCGATGGCGTTTACCATCGGAGACAGCGCCAAGCTTGAAAAATACATCACGGATTGCTGCAGCATGGAGAAGATGGAATAGTGGGCGGTTTCTTTGATCACTTTAAGATTGAGCGGTGCTTTGTGCCTGCCTATTCCGAGCCGCTTAAAGCTTTGGCAAAACCAGACGATATACAGGACGGACACCACCGCCGCCGACAGTACATTGGCAAGAGCCAGCCCCTCCACCCCCATGCCGAACATCGCGACGGACAACACACTGACGAGAATGTTCAGCACCGTAGAGACAACGGACATGAGGAACGGAAAACTACTGTCACCCATGGCATTGACAACATAAATGCTGTTAAAAACAAACAACACAGCAGCCTTCCCCACCATGTTGATCATAAAATAGCGGTCACATTCCGGCAGGATCGCGTTCTCAATGTTCAAAAAGGTGTAGATGCTGCCGCGAAACAGCAGCAACATCCCACACATCAGCACGATTACGGCGGTTACAAAGAAAAAATTGCTGACGATCACGCTCTTCATACGGAAGAATTTTCCCGCGCCAAACAGATGAGCGGTATAAATGCCGATACCGGTCCCGTACCCCCACGAGATGGAGTTAATAAAGGTGTCCAGCGGTGAAATCGCGCCGATGGCAGCAAGAGCCCCGTCCCCCAGCAGCTTTCCCGCCAGAATGGTGTTGATCACCGAATAGCACTGTGAGAGCACGCCGGACAGCACCATGGGTATGGCAAACAGTATAAATGTTTTGTATATGTTCCCTTTTGTCAGATCCCGCATACTATCCCCTCTTGACAACGATATATCGGCTTTCTATAATTATAATAAATTTTCAAATTTTATCAATACAAGTTGTTTTTATTGACGATTTATCATTTTTTATCAAAAAGAGGGCGGAGAATGTCACAAAAACGGATCGATGTGATACTGGGTATCATCAAAGAACAGGGGTATGTTACGGTAAAATATTTGTGCGATACTTTAAACTACAGTACCGCCACCATCAATCGGGATCTGAACGATCTGCAAAAGCAAAAGCTGATCGTGCGGCACTACGGCGGCGCGGAGCTCGTCAAACGAAAAGGTGTGCCATTGGCTTTTCGTTATCACAAAATGCGCCCCGCCAAGCGCATGATCGCCAAAGAGGCGGCCAAGCTCATCAAGGACGGCATGACCGTGTTTATTGACGGCACCACCACGACCCACTATATCGGGGATTATATTAAAAATATTAAGAATTTGACGGTTATTACCAACAACCTCAATCTGGCATCCCATTTGAGTGAGTCGGGTGTCAGGTGCATTTGTCTGGGCGGACAGATCGTGGAAATTCCGTATATGATCGGCGGTGCCGACGCCGTACGACAGGTACACACCTACACCGCTGATCTGGCGTTCTTTTCCACGGGTGGGATCTCCTCAAGTGGGAAAATCTACGCCGATCTGTATTTTGATCTGATTAAAGCGATGATTGAAAATTCACACAAGAGCGTACTGCTGATCGATCATCAGAAATTGGATTGTGAATGTCAACGAGTGATCGGTGATCTTTCGGACATCGATGTGA
>JAFVQV010000153.1 GCA_017504645.1 Clostridia bacterium
ACACCCATTTTGCCCGACGGCAAGGTGCTGATGGAGATCAAATGCAGCGGCGGTATCCCTTTGTGGATGATCCATGTGCTGTCAAAAGAGAGAATATACAAAACATCCTTTTCCAAATACGGAACGGCTTATCAAAGGCTGATCTTTCCCACACTAAAGGAGGCTGTTTCTCATGTTTAAAGGACTGTTCGACACCGATCTCACCACCGTCATCAGCGTAACGGATTTTTTGCTGTGCGTGGGTACCTCGCTGGCATTGGGGCTGGTGATGGCGCTGTGTTACATGTACCGTACCCGCTATACCAAAAGCTTTGTAGTCACGCTGGCACTGCTCCCTACCGTGGTATGCGTCGTCATCATGATGGTGAACGGTAATGTGGGCGCCGGCGTGGCGGTGGCGGGTGCTTTCAGCTTGGTGCGGTTTCGTTCCGTGCCCGGTACCGCCAAGGAGATCGGCACACTGTTCCTCGCCATGGGGGC
This sequence comes from Clostridia bacterium, assembly GCA_017504645.1. Taxonomy (GTDB): domain Bacteria; phylum Bacillota; class Clostridia; order Oscillospirales; family Acutalibacteraceae; genus RGIG3009. The sequence goes on from JAFVQV010000153.1 coordinate 481, forward strand.
GGGACTGATCGCCGGTATGGGTTATCTGGGCTTTGCCGCCCTGTTCACCGTCGTGATGTGCGGCATGTTCGTGCTGTACAATCGCCTGGATCTGGGAGCGCGCAAAAACGCCGCCACCTACAAGACCCTGAACATCACCATTCCCGAGGATCTGGATTATTCCGGCGTGTTTGAGGATATTTTTGAGCAATACACGGTATCCTATGAACTGATGCGGGTGAAGACCACTAACATGGGCAGTATGTTCCGTTTGACCTACAACATCGCCTTGCGGGACGCGGTTAAGGAAAAAGAGATGATCGATCAGCTCCGTTGCCGCAACGGTAATCTGGAGATCGCGGTGTCCAAGCAGGAGACCGCTGCGGCCGAGCTGTAACAAAGGAGACAACCATGATGAAACGAGCGTTTTCATTACTGATCGCGCTGACCGTATTACTGTGTGGGTGCCAACGAGTATCCTCTCCTGTCGATGACGGTGCCGCCGCGGTGAGCACCACCACGACGGTGAGCGACCGTGATGACGGCGACAGCGGTACCGCCACCACTGCCAAAAGCAGCACGACGGCAGGCAGCTCCACCTCCGTTACCCAGCCGAATTTTGCCCAGACCGACGACGATGCGTTCACCGACCGCGATCAAAAGACCTCCTATGATGAGGATAAGGCAGTGAGTATCCGGTTTAACGGCAATTCTGCCACCAGCAGTTCCAACTCCGTAAAAATTTCGAGCAGCACCGTCACCATCACCGAGGAGGCAACCTACATCTTGTCGGGGACGCTGAACGACGGCATGGTGATCGTCAACGCTAAGGACACCGCCAAAATACAGCTGGTGTTTAACGGGGTCAACATCACCTGCAAGACCTCCGCTGCTTTGTACATTTTGGAGGCAGACAAGGTGTTTATCACGCTGGCGCAAGGAACCAAAAACACCCTATCCAACGGCGGCACCTTTACCGCCATTGACGACAACAACATCGACGGTGCCTTGTTTTCCAAGCAGGATCTGACCCTTAACGGAGCGGGGAGCCTGACGGTGACCTCCCCTGCAGGGCACGGCATCGTGTGTAAGGACGATCTGGTCATTACGGGCGGCACCTATGCCATTCAAAGCGCCTCCCATGGGTTGGATGCCAACGACAGCATCCGCCTCACCGATGCCACCGTTACCGTAGACGCGGGTAAGGACGGCATCCACGCAGAAAATGCCGACGACACCTCCTTGGGGTATGTGTATATCGCCGGCGGCACGGTAGCTGTGGATGCGGAGGGCGACGGGATCAGTGCGGGCAGCACCGCCCAAATCGAGGGTGGCACATTCACCGTGACGGCGGGTGGCGGCAGTCAAAACGGCTCAAAGGCTTCCTCCAATTCCTGGGGCGGCTTTATGGGTGGCGGACGCCCCGGCGGGTTCGGCGGATCATCCTCCTCGTCATCCTCCGACGACAGCAGCACCAGCATGAAAGGACTGAAAGCCGCGGGCAGCATGCTGATAAACGGTGGCTCCTTTACGGTAAACAGCGCCGACGATGCGGTTCATTCCAACGGTTCAATCGCCGTGAACGGCGGTACTTTTGAGATCGCCACCGGTGACGACGCGTTCCATGCGGACGAGGCATTGACCATCACGGGCGGCACCATCAACGTCACCGAAAGCTACGAGGGCTTGGAGGCCCTCCATGTGGCGGTCAGCGGCGGCAACATTACGTTGGTAGCCAGTGACGACGGATTAAACGCCGCAGGCGGCACCGATCAAAGCGGTAGCGGCGGACGGGACAACATGTTCGGCGGTGGACGCCCCGGCGGGTTCGGCGGATCGTCCTCCTCGAACGGCAGTATTGTGGTGTCGGGGGGCACGCTGTACATCCAGTCCTCCGGCGACGGCATGGACGCCAACGGTACCCTCACCATTTCCGGCGGGCACACCACCGTGTGCGGACCCACTCAGGGCGACACCGCCACGCTGGACTACGATAAAAGCGGCACCATTACTGGCGGCACCTTCATCGGCACGGGGGCAGCGGGCATGGCCCAGACCTTTAGTGATTCCGAGCAGGGTGTGATCTCGGTAAGTGTGGGCAATCAAGCGGCAGGGACCGCCATCACCCTAAAGGACACCAAAGGCAACACCCTTATCACACACACGCCGAAGCTATCCTTTGCCATCGTGATCCTCAGCAGTCCCGACATCGTGTCCGGCGACACCTACACCATCACTGTCGGGTCGCAATCGGCGCAGTTTAAGGCAAGTTAATAAACAGCACACGCAATAGCACAGCAAATATGCATTGCAAATGCAATGCATATTTGCTGTACATTTTGCCTTACACTAAAAGCAATACAAATGTATTGCGAGGTAACTGTATGGGTAAATTTAAAATTCCCTCTGTTCCGTCTACGACCAATAAAACAATCCGCTTCCCCAACGATGTGATCGAAAAGGTGGAAACCGCCATTCAAGGTAAAGATTGTACATTTTCTGCCTTTGTTATTGCTGCCGTACGGTTAGCGTTGGACGAAATAGAAAACTAATTTTACAAGAAGCACCCCCGTCGGCATCGTCGACGGGGGTGCGTTGTATATTATAATAATGTGTACAGTAGCAGGGACAGGGCGGCACCCAGGCCGCTTCCCGCCGCAAACCATGCCGCGCGGCGCAAATGGGTGACTTTACGGGCGCGGCGCAGGCCGCTGTATCCGTTTTCGGCCCGCAGCAATCGGTGGGCTTCCTGCTCCAACTGCGGCGACGGATGGTCCGCACAGCCCGCACGCACTACCAACAGCACGCGCTCGAAATAGGGGCTGCCCGTGTCGGTAATTTCTACGATTTGGCGGCTGATTCCCTTGGTCATGTTCCCCACTCCTTTTCTCGTTTTCAGTATGGGAAAAGGACCCGTTTTTTATGCAAAAATTTAGCTTTGGGAAAGGCAATATAACTCTTTGTAATATCTCAAAAATCAACCTGATTGTGGAAAACTCTGTTGAAAATGTGGACAAATCCCCATTTTAACGGGCTATTTCCCTGTCACACCCCGTCGAAAGTCCTCGATTTTACCATTTTTTTCCACAGTTGCGGATACAGATTGTTGAATGACCTTTACGTTCAACCGACGAAAAACCGACGATTACGGCTGACGTGTGGTGAGATACCAAACCGCCCGTTCCACCGCGTCGCGGGAGTTGCCCCAATCGGCATCCTCGCCACCGTTGCGATAGTCAAACATTTTGCAGAAATGGGCCACATCGCTGTGCAATTCGGTGCAGTATTGGTGCGCCAATGCCGCGGCGGCTTTGGTGAACTCCGAGCGATTTTTCTTGGCGATATTTTTCTCCGCCGTTTCGCTGAGCAGGGCAAAATGGGGCAGGCACAAACACTCCTGCTGCTCAAACAGCTGACGGAAATCCCGTTCGTTCTCCCACAGGCGGCAGACGGTGGCCAGCATCCGCTCCATCGCCCAGTCTACCTGACGGCACAAGAAGCAGGTAGAGGTACGGCTGGCGGCACTGTACGCCTGCTTGCCCGCGGGCTTGCCCAACAGGGGCAGGCCCTTGAAAATGTCCTTTTCCAGTTCCGCCAGATGACTTTCCAGCATCAGCGCCACTCCCAAGCGGTTGCGCTGCTTTAAGATCAGGCGGTAGTGATCGTAGCAAAAGCCCAGCTTATTGGTCTCCATGCGGACGTCCGGCTCCATCATGGCGGCGCCGGTGATATACTCTGCCACCCGCTGCTCCAGCAGGTTGCGCATACGGCAAATGGGACAGCCGTCCTTGGGCTCGAACACCTCGCTTACCGGAATACTGGTGATATCTTCACGCATAGCGGTCCCTCCTTATCCTATATTGATACCAGTATACCAAGCCTGTCACGATTGCACAAGTTTTTTTACAAAAAGTTGGCATTTTTTTCACTTGTCCCTCTTTCCAAACGCGGACAAGTGGTGTATAATAAACTTATTAGAAAAAGGAGGTTATCGTTATGCCCCTCGTCAATACCAAAGAAATGTTTAAGAAGGCCTATGACGGCGGTTACGCCATCGGCGCTTTCAACGTAAACGACATGGAGATCATGCAGGGAATCGTAGAAGCTTGTAAAGAACTGAATTCTCCCGTGATCCTGCAGGTGTCCGGCTCGGCCCGCAAATACGCTCACCACGCGTACCTTTACCACATGGTGCTGGCCGCCGTGGAGGAGACCGGTCTGCCCATCGCGCTGCATCTGGACCACGGCTCCAGCTTTGAACTGTGCAAGGAGTGCATCGACGGCGGTTTTACTTCTGTCATGATCGACGGCTCTCACCTGCCCTATGAGGAAAACGTGGAACTCACCCGCAAGGTCGTGGAATATGCCCACGCTCACGGCGTTACCGTCGAGGGTGAGCTGGGTCAGCTCGCCGGTATCGAGGACGAAGTCAGCGTTGAGTCCGACAAGGCCAGCTACACCGATCCCGCTCAGGTGGAGGATTTCGTGACCCGCACCGGCGTGGATTCCCTCGCCATCGCCATCGGTACCAGCCACGGCGCGTTCAAGTTTAAGCCCGGTCAGAAACCCCAGCTGCGGTTCGACATCCTCAAAGAGGTCATGGACCGTCTGCCCGGCTTCCCCATCGTGCTGCACGGCGCTTCCTCCGTGTCTCAGGAGCACGTAGCCATCGTCAACCAGTTCGGCGGCCAGATGGCGGATGCCATCGGTATCCCCGAGGATATGCTGCGTGAAGCGGCGTCCATGGCGGTGTGCAAGATCAACATGGACTCCGACCTGCGTCTCGCTATGACCGCCGGTGTGCGCAAGCATTTGGCCGAGAATCCCACCCACTTTGACCCCCGTCAGTATCTGGGTGACGGCCGCAACAACATCGCCGAGGTCGTTCGCCACAAGATTCAGAACGTGCTGGGCAGCGCTGATCGCGCGTAAGTAGAGTGATTTAAAGATAAGCAACTAACGAGGCGCGCTCCGTAAGGGGCGCGCCTCGTTACATTCATCATGATTCATTAGATATATTTTGGATATATTTTATGTTCACTTGCAACATAATCGCACAAAACAGATATAGAATAGAACACAAAAATACATGGTTTGTGAGGTTGTTATGGCCATAAAATGTGTACCGATCCGTATTTCCGAGGAGATGCTGAACAAACTGCACGTGGTTGCCGACTACGAGGGACGCAGTGCAAACAGCCAAATGTTGATCTTGATCCGCGACTGCATCGAGCAATACGAAGCCAAGCACGGCGAGATCACACTGGGGAAATAAAAACAGAGAAGACTCGAACGAGTCTTCTCTGTTTTTTACTGTTTTTCAGTTTACACCATCAGGGTGACCATGAGCTGGAAGGACAGGACGATGAACACCAGCGCAAGAGGATAGGTGGAGGCATAGGCCGCCGCTATGGCATCGGTGCCCGCTGTTTGGATCAGTGTGCCCAGAGCGGGAGTGGAGGTCATACCGCCGGCAATGGAACCCAGATTTTCCAGCAGATTCAGTTTCAGTACTCGTTTGGCAACCCAAAACGCGAGGAACAAGGGGAGCATCGTGATCATCACCCCTACCAGCACGCCGTATACCACCAGCATGACGCCCAGCTCGGCGTTGCCCACCTCGCTGACCAAGGACACGCCGCCGCTGACCCCCGCGCCGATCAAAAACAGCATCAGTCCCAGCTCGCGCAGGACCTTGGTGGTGCCCGTCGGCACCTTCAGCGACAAGTTGCCCACGTGACCGAAATGGCCGAACAGCAGACTCATCAACAGCGTACCGCCGGTGGCTCCCAGGCTAAAGCAGGGGCCCGCGTAGCCTTTGGCGGTCAAGGGGATCCGTAAAAGGCCCAGCAGCAGTCCCAGCACCACGGCAAAGGCGAAGGGTGCCATCCCCAAGGGGTCACAGGCGAACAAGCCTGTCTTTTCCTGCCGCGGCGACGGCACGGTGGCTTGAAACAGCTTCCGTTCTTTGGGCATATCGGCCTTGAGCCATTTCGGTATCAGCTGCACAAACAGCACCACGCCTACCATGCCGAAGGGATACGCCAC
>JAFVQV010000154.1 GCA_017504645.1 Clostridia bacterium
CCTCAAGGCGATAGGTAAGCGGGATGGAAAAGCTGTCGTTTTCCACAGCGGAGGAGGAACCGGCGTTATCCTGCTCCAATTCCACTTCGGTATATTCGATCAATTCAAACAGCTCACGCAACTTTTTCGCTTGATCGTTGGTCAGCGTATCCTTCAGCGTCCAAACACCGTCAAGGTGGGTGTACCGCCGTTTCAACAGCGTCTTGTCGCCACCGGCCGCCGCAATACGCTCCATCAATTCGTCGTAGCGGGCGTCCGTCAGCTTTTGCGGTATCATGGACATATCTGAACGAGGGTTACCGAAGGTGTACATAACGGTCAATCCGTTTTTCACCGTAAAGGTCACCTGATTACGCAACAGCGAATCGGTGTAGGACGTGTACTGCTTGGTAACGCCCTTGGAGTCGATGGTAGCAATACTGAGTTGTGAGCGCGCCGCCGGCGTCGTCGCGTCCGCCGGATTGGATTGCCACCACAGGCCGGTACGCTTATCAAACACAGACACCGCTGCGGTGGATTCGTTGTAATACAGGGCAAGCCAATCGTTTTGCTGTGCCGGTGTCAGTCCTTCCAGTGCCACCGCTTCCGGCAGCATTGTGCCAACCTCACGCAGAGCACTGTAGGTGACCTCCTCCTTACGTAAGGCGCTGAGATCGGCTGCCTCAGCACCGGAGGTCCCGCATCCCGCACACAGGGACAGCACCAAAGCAGCGGTGGCTGCCAACGCACCAAAACGGTGCGTATGTTTTATTACATTCATTTGGCCATCCCCTTTCTATCGGTACTGGGCTTCTTGGAACATCGTATAGACAAACCCCACTAATTTTGAAAATAACGAGAAAAACAACACACAAATAAAGCAAATGATCACCATTGCCACCAAGGTGATTACCAAGGTTCCCACGGTTTTTCCGGCTGTGTACTCGTGCGTGTTCATCAGTGCGGCAAACAGCAGGAATGCCGCCCACAACAGTGCAATGGCGTTAAGCAGGTGCAGATACATGGCTTCGGATTGTGTAAACCAGTTGCTTACTAAAGTCATCGGCAGTTTGATCAAGATCAACGGAGTCAGCGCATAGCCTACCGCTGTATAGATCTGACCAAAAGTTCCCTTTCCGTCCATGAGGGTTGTGATGGACATATTACCCACCAGGAACAGGATGAGGGGTATCAGCACAAATTTCAGCTCGTACAGAATATCAAACTGTCGATCGGGTACAGCACTGACGGCAAAGCCGGACAGCGAGCGTTCCGCGGCAAACGCTACAATGGTGAGAAACACCAACAGGGTCGACACCCATTTGCGGCCGCGCTTTTCGTGCTTGAGGTCCCAAAACCCGTCGAACGGATGAAGGATCACATACAGCGGATATTGCAAGCAATCCAACACGCTGCCCTGCTTGATCGGGTGCTTTGCCAACAAGCGGCGCTTGAGCACAGAGAGCCCCACCAGCAGTGCGATCACACCCACCGCCACCAAAATAACGAGGGTAAAATTCTCCGTAAACCAAGCGGTGCGATAGCGGGTATATGCCTTGGAGTAGTTGGTTTGGTCAATGGCCTTTTCAAAATAGTCCATGGCCTGCTCGTACTGACCCATTTGGTAGTACGCCTGCCCGATTTTAGAATAGGCCAGCACCAGGCCACGGTTATACTGCAGCACTTCGTCCCAAGTTTTAATACTGGCAGCGTACTCGTCGTTGCGGTATTGATCGATGCCGAGGAAAACGGCATCGGCATACGCGGTGCGTGTAAACAAAGTAATGTTCGCCATATTGCTGTCCGCCACCAACACGGTATCCCCCAACAGTTCAATGGAAGCCGCTTTGGGGAAGGTGCCGTTTTGACCGGTGCTGCGACCACCGAACACGAACAGCATATTACCGTTTTCGTCGTAGGCATGGATGCGTCCGTATTCCGAATCCAGCGCATAATACACGCCGTCGTCGCCTACGGTAATGTCCACAAAATCCGACAGCGCACCTTTTTTGGGGAAACCGCTTGCTTCCTCTACCACACCGCTGACCGGAATATTTCCCAGCGCGGAGCGCACCAAAATATCCCCATCCGCCGCGTTTAGGCGCCGAATGCAGTCTTGTCCCTCGGCCGCCAGTGAGACCGTATACAAAAAGCCGTCACGGTCTAAGGTTAAATTGGTATATTCTACCGGAATAAAGTTTTCCAGCTTTTCACGTTGCTCCTTACTGAGCAAACTTTTCCAAAGCAACGTAAACGGGTCGGGATCTACGGGAATACTGCCCACAAAACCGCCGAAGCTGCCGTCGTCATACAGTTCCATGATGCCTTCGTACACGCCCTTGCAAACGGCGTAAACACGCCCCTTGCCGTCAGCAGCCAGCTTTCGCGGCTCGAAGGTCAGGTCGTTGGACAGTACTTCTTCATCCGGTTCCTCAATCACGGTATAACAACTGCCGTCCTTATTAAGCACCACAATACGGCGATTTCCCGTATCGGCAATGTAGATATACTCTGCCGTCACATCCACACCCTCCGGCGCGGAAAAGGTGTGCTCCTGCCCCTGCCACACAAAGCCGTTGATCGTATGGAGCAGATCAAAGTGTTCATCGGTGTGCAAGATACAGTTATTGGCACGATCAACAATATATACCTCTCGATCGTACACGCACAGGTCCACCGGCTCCTTTAGCGGAACACCCAAGGAAGCGGCGTTTACCTGAGCCTGTACGCGATACGGTGCCGGCGATGCAATGCTATGGATCTTCCCTTCCGACACCGTATAGGTGAACGAGGTATATACAGGCTCCTCCTCTACCGCCACTGTGGCAGCCGACACGGGTGCCGTCAACAGCAGAAAAGCACCTGCGAACGCCAAAAATCGTTTTCCGAACATAGTACGCAAACGCTCCTTCCGCTTATTCTTTGATACCGGAGGACGCCATGGTCTCCAGGATCTTGGTTTGGTTAAAGATGAAGATGACCGCCGGAACGATCAGCATCAGCACACCCACCGACTGCGCGGCACCGGCGCGGATATATCCGCCTGTCGTGATCTGCTGAAGAGCATACGGCAGTGTTTTCATCGCTTCCGCATAGATGTAGGAGGTGTGTGTCTGTCCCCAGATGTTCTGCACCATAATGATGATCAGCGTCAACCACGCGGGTTTACAAATGGGCATGACGATGGACCAGTAGATGCGGAAATCCGAGCATCCGTCGATACGGGCGGCTTCCAGCAGGGTGTCCGGTATGGTGGACATGTAGTTAGTGATAAGGAACAGACCCAGCGTGGTCGCCACATTGGGCGCCACCGCCGCCATGTAGGTGTCCAACCATCCCAAAGACACGATGGTCTGGTAATTGATAACATCCGCGATGGCGGGCACGAACATCAGTGCCATCAGCACCAACTGATTCAGCACCTTTTTACCGGGGAAATTTCCCTTGGAAAGGGGGTACGCCGCCAGCGAGGCGATGATCACATGAATGACCGTCGTCAAGACGGTGATAAATACCGTGTTGAACGCATAGCGCGAAAACGCCACACGCGTGGAGCCGATCAGGCTGAACAGCATTTTGTAGTTATCCAGCGTGGCCTCACGGGGCCATAAGGTCGGTGGGAAAACATACAGTTCGTTGATGGGCTTCAGCGACATGCCGATGGACAACACCAGCGGCAAGGCGGAGAATACCGCTACCACAAAAATGAACAAGAACATGAAGAAGTTGCCCGATCGCGAACGACTGACGCGGCGAGCGCGGTTGGAGAACAGGCGGCGCATACGGCGACGCCAGGTGGTACTCATAGCCATATTACGCCCCCACCTTTCTCAGCTTGTTCATAATAATACGGTTGAGGAAGAATATGAACAGGAACAGAACGACCGCAATGGCACTGGCGTAGCCGCGTTCCAAGCGGATGCCGCTGTAATCGCTGAAATGGTTCATCAGCAGATGACCGGCATAGTTGGTACTGGGATTTCCCGCCAAAGTAGCGGATACCGTGGCATTGGAAAACATCGCCGTAATTTGCAGCACCGCCGCCGTCGTCAGGTGGGGTGCCATCATGGGAATGGTGATGTACCACAGTTCCTGCCACCGATTGCGGATACCGTCAATGGCACCGGCCTCGTAATACTGGTTATCAGTGGTGGAGAAGCCGGCGCGCATGGCTAAAAAGCCCACGCCCATACTCATCCACAGTTGTACCAAAATGATGATGGGTAGAATGTAGGCTTCGTTGGTCAACCAATCGATGGGATCGTCAAGAAAACCAAGGCGGATCAAAAACGCATTGGCATAGCCATAAATATCGCTGTCAAAAATGAGACCCCAGATGGTGTACACCGTTCCGGAAATAGATGGTATGTAAAAAATAAAGGTAAGAAAGGCTTTGGTAAACCGTCCGAATTCGTTAATAACCCACGAAGCAAAGAACGAGATCATATATCCCAGCGGACCGGTAACCACCGCAAAGATCAGCGTGTTCCCCAGTGCTTTTATAAAGATATCGTCCTCCAAAAACAAGCGGCGATA
>JAFVQV010000155.1 GCA_017504645.1 Clostridia bacterium
CGCGTCGTACACCAGCGCAATGGAAGTCAAGCCGTGAGCGTCGGTAGGATCAGAGGTGAGCACCTTCACCTCGTTGTTGCCGTCCACGCGGTACAGGTCAAAGGTGAAGCCGCTGTAGGGAACCTCTACCTTGGTATCGTTGGTGATCTGCTTGGTGATGTTGACGATCACCTCGGTGATACCCGTGGCATTGTAGCGGTTGACAAACGCGGTCGTCACCGCAAAGCCGTTGGCGGTGGTCGCCACGGTGGTGCCGCCGTGATCGGCGGTGTTGGCGGTGGTGGTGGTGACGTTGCTGATCTTCAGATACCCCGACAGGTTATCGTCCACCACGGTGACCTCAAATTTCTTCTCGTAGGGATCGCTGATCATGCCGTTGGCCGCGACCGTATCCTCCATCACGCGGAACTCATAATTGTCGGGTTCGGCAAAGGGGAATCCCTGCAGCGCACTGCTCAGGTCAAAGGTATAGTTGCCGGCGGCGTTGTACGCCACCGTCACGGGATTGCCCACGTTGGTCCAGTTGCTGCCGTCGAAATATTGCAGACGGAAGGTAAATTCATCCCCTGCCTGCCATGCGCGGCCGTCGATCCCCTTTGTGCCGTTCAGCGTGATGTTCACGTTGGGAACGGGAGCGGGATCGTAGTGATTGACGAGGTGTGCTTCCTGATTGGCCGCGGTGTCGATGGTGCCGGTGAGGCCCGTACCGCCCAGCGTAAAGCCGGTATAGGCGGCCTCGGTCACCGTGTATTTCACACCGTCCTCGATGCCGTGTACTGCAATGGTCTGGCCGTGTTTGATGGTAAACGCCAGCTTGCCGTTTTGGACAGCCGCCTCGGTCACGTTCGGCACGCCGGTAACGGTATACTTGGTACCATTCGCCACGCCGTCCAGCGCCACCTCGATGTCAAAGCCCTTGTCGGTCACGGCAAAGCCGCTGCCGAAATCGTGGGTGACCGCCTTGCTGATGATGAGATCGCCCGTGGTACGGGGCGTGTTTTGGAACGCAACGGGATGTAAAGTGTACGCCTCCACCGTGCCCGTGGTACCCGTCGCGGTCTTGACCACGTAGCCGTCGTGTGCACGCTCGGTCACGGTGTACGTCGCACCCGTGGGCAGGCCGGTGAGATACAGCACCTCGCCCGCTTTCAGCTGAACAGTCGCCACACCTGCCGTCACCGTGGCGTTGCCGCTGCTTTCCTTGCCCTCCGCATCGTACTTGGTGTAGGGATAGGACGCCTCCAAGACCGCATCGGACTGCGCCATATCAAAGATAAAGGTCTCGCCTGCGCCCACCTCGGCAAACTCCATGGTCTTGCTCAGGCGAATACCCTGGGCGGGCTGCACGGTAAACTTACCGTTGTTGCCCAAGCAGGCATCGACGTAGTAGTCGTTGGTGGCGGTGGGCAGCACGTAATCGGGGAAGAATACCTGCTGCAGCGTTTGGGTCTCGTTGTTTCCCTTGGACACCTGATACATGCTCAACAGGCGATAGGGCGTGCCTTTGGGAATGTACCACGTGCCGTCTGCGGCTTCGGTTGCCGTCTCGTTCAGCGTACCCTCCGCGATGGGCACCAGCTCTGTCTTCATGGTAGCCGCCGTCATGGCAGCGCTTTCGGTGGTAAACACGATCATCTCGTGGTAATAGGGACCGGAGGCATTGCGCGGATCGCTCTTGACGGCGTTGCCCTGAGCATCGTAGATGGTGGCGTCGGTAGTGTAATAGTACCGCTCGTTCTCCATCGACGGGCTGAAATCCAGTGTCGTCGCATCGTGGCTATCCACCTTGGTATGCGTATGGGCATGAGCGCCCCAGGCGTTGGTATAGAAGGTGTAGGTGCCATCCGCATTCTTGTGGGCGGCATCCACCTTTTCGGCAATGTTCAGGGGGTTGATGTCGGAGCGCAGACCCACCTCGTAGATGAGGCGCAGGGGCGCCTCAGCACCGATGACGCTCATTTGGAAATCGGTTCCCGTCGCCAGATCATCGCCCTTGAAATCCACCTCATAGGTCACAATGGGCACCAGCGACGCCGGGATTTTGTACAGCACCTGCTCATGGCCGGTGGCGAGGTTCTTGTGCACCTGCACGCTGATGTACAGCATGTCGGTCTGGTCGTAGGTCTCGGCAGAGCCCACCTCGCCCAAGAAGCCGTAGGACTTGTTGGCATACGCCGCACCCGACAGGGTGGAGTTGGGATCGCCGTCCCAGAAGCCCAAATAGTTGCCGTCGGCATCGGCAAACCAGCCGATGTAGTTGCTGTAGTTCGTTTCACTGGTATAACTGAGCTGATCCTTGGCCAGTGCCTGCGACAGCACGGTCTTGGCCTGCTCCTCAGTGCAGTTTAACCGCTTCTGCACGGCGCTGAGCACCGCTAAGCCCTCTTTGGTGAGGTTGGACAGGTCACCATCCGACACATCGCCGAAGGAGCCCTTGGCGATGGCCTGTGCGATGCGAGAACCCTTGTACAGGTCGCCGTGAACGGTCAAGCCCTTGATGTTCTTAACCTCCATATATTCGCCCAGCTCGTCGGTGAAGGTGATGTAACCGTCCAGATTGTGGTCGCCCTCGTCCACCAGCGTGGGATAATACTTGGACTGAATGATGATCTGATTCACGATACTTTCGAAGGCGTTGATCAGCCCGTTACCCTGCTGACCGGTAGTGGCAGAGAAATATTCGGTCACATAATTCATAGCGGTGATGGCAGTATCCCGCTTGGCGGTAAAGCTCTCACCGGGGATGGTATATTCCTGGTTGCCCCATTCGTAGACGGCATCCGGCTCCTTCAGATTGACCATGGCACCGTTGGTGGTAGCGGCCAGATAGGCATTCCAGTATCCCTGAATGGTGGTGGAAGCGTTGTTAGGCTCCAGCACGCTGACAGCGTTTTCGTTATCGCTCACGTTGAGGCCCAGCGTATAAAACAGCGCCTCCCGCTCGTAGTGATCTTCCACCTTGGCCAGGGCCCAAGCGTTGGTCAGCTGGGTGAAAAACGCGTTGATACTGTCGGCACTGGAGGACGAACCGTCACCGCGGTTGGAGTTGCCCACGTTGTCAAAGGAGGAGGTCGCCGCCGTGGGAGCGCCGTCACTCATCAGCACCATAACGGGCATACGGGTGGTGCCCTTCTGCACACCGGAGGTAATGACGGTATCCGACTTGGGTACCGCTTCAAACTGCTTCCATGCCATCCACATACCCGACTGGATGTAGGTAGCACCGCTGGCACTTTTTCCGTTGGAAGCCACCCGATCATCGTTGCCGTCCAGCACACCGCTGACAACCGACACCCGATCGTTGTTGTAGGACAAGAAGGTCTCGTTGTCCCCCGTTCCAACACCCGTATACCGATCCAGCGGCAAAATGACCGTAGCAGACTGCGACAACCCGAAAACATCGTTATCGTTGCCTCCCGGACCGCCCCAACTCTGCACCTCACTGCCCGCGTACAGCACCACGCCCACGCGGTTGTTGTAGTTCAGCTCTTTCAGGCGTCGGATTGCACTGTTGGTAGCCTGCACCATGTCCCGCACGGAAGAATCGGACATACTGTTGGATAAGTCTAACACCAGCATGGTGTCCGTAGGAATGGCAGAATAGCCCACAATGGTCTTGTTGGCCGCAATGGCAGACAGCACCACTAAGAAGTCGTTCTCATCCGACAGAGTGATGTTGTGATTTTTAAATTCGTCGTCGGTGCCGAAGATGGCATCGTCCGCAAACACGGACTTGTCACCCCAGACGCCGCCGGCGTTTTCGGAGGACAGATCACCGTTGGCATCTTCGGCGTTTTTCCCGAAAAAGGTTTCCCAATTGTGAAGCGTGTGGGTATCCGATACCTTGTTGCCGGCAAAGGCGGGTGCCGCGGACGCGGACCACGATACCGACGGCAGATAGGACGCCATCAGTGCGATGCACAGCAATACGCTAAGCAACTTTTTGGTCTTGGTAAAGGTTTTGGTCATATGCGTTACCTCCTGTCAGATAAAAGTCGTCTTTTCGAGTTATTTTCTTGTTATACGGGCTCCAACAGCCCGAATTCCACCGCGCGGCGGACTGCCTGTTGTCGATTTTTCACTTCCAGTTTCGCAAAAATGTGTTTGCAATGCTGCTTGGCCGTATCCACGGCGATGTTGACCTCTTCGGCGATTTCCCCGTTGGTCTTGCAATCCGCCAGCAGTCGGAGGATCCGCATTTCCGCCTCGGTCAGCGCCGGCTTTTCCGGCAGCTGATCCTTTAGGTAGCGGGGATGCAGGGCGGCGGTTTTGTCCGCCAAGGCAATCACACGGTCGAGGTATGGGGTTTTCCCCTGCTGCTTACGGTACAGCAGCAGCAGATCGTGAGCCCGCTTTCCCTCGTCGGCGAACAGCCGATCGTAGCCGTAGGTCTCGCTCAGCCTTACGGCTTCGCCGATATGCTCCAGCGCATCCGCCTCCCGTCCGGCGGCGTGATCGCTGATGCCCCACAGCAGATGCAGCTCACACATATCCATGTACCGTCTGCCGATCTCTAACAGCGGCATCAAGCGGGCGGCGAGCGCCGTGACCGCCAGATACTTGCCGCCGATGATGTAGGCCCGCATTTTTACCATGTAGCGGAACACGTCCAGCATACAGAATTTTCCGTATTCGTCGGGTGCGCCCTCCCGCAGCCAGTGGGCTACGCGGACATAATCGCCGTCGTACATGGCGGACCAGGCGTCCAGGGCGTCAATGTTGGGCAGGTATTCCTCCAGGTGATTATGCTTCAGCTGTTGCCGCAGATTGTTGATCAGCGGTGCGGTCACCGTAGCCTGCCCGTTTAATACCATGATATACATTTCTAATGTCAGCGCGGCGAACAGCAGCCGCATATCCTGACGTTCTCTCAGGAAGGGGATGATACCCACCACCTGCACCAGCGCGGTGTAGCAATCGTCCCGCCAGTAGGTGACTTCGGCATTCATCACCTCGTAGATGCTGTGTGCCTGTTCCCCGAACAGAGACTCCAGCAACTCCAGCGCGGTGTCCTGCCGTTCGGAGAGCTTGCCGCCGTAGGGCGTCAAGTCCCAAAATCCGTTAAGCACGCTGGGGCGACCCGCTGTAAGAATAATATTGGCGCGGGATTTCCAACCCTTTTCCTTGATGGTGCGAACCGTTTCCAACAGTTCCTCGCGGGACACATCCGGCATCATCAGTTGTAGGAAGGGATAGTGAAGGCCCTCCTTGGGTAAGGTCTCGGCCAACTCTCGTGCTTGATCAAAATTCCCTTGCATCACCAGCGTCAGCACCACGCCGCACACCAGCGTGGGACGGTCCCGTAACTGCTCATCGGTCAGCGCCAAAAACCATTTGCGGTACACCCACAACGACTGCAGCGTGTAGCTGTGGAGCAACGCTTCCTCTAGGAGCTCTGCCATGCGGTCGGGATCCTCCGCGTGGCGCAGCAGGTGAAGCCGATGCTTGTCGTCTGTTGATAAGTATTTGATTTTCAACGGATCACCTCCCGCATTACTTTTTTCTCATTATATCGGCAAAAAACCGATTTGTCTATACCACCAAAGTGTTATATAAATTTGCCACAAACGCTTTGTTTAAGCGCATTTTAAAGAAATTTTAAAAAATTACTTATTAAAATTTTTAAAAAATATTTTTTCGACACTTTTTGTCACCCGTTCGGCAACAAAAAATCGCCGAACGACCGTTGGTCGTTCGGCGATCTCTCGTTGTTGCCTTATTGAGCCTGAGGAGCAGCCACGGGGCATGCCTCCGCGCAAGCACCGCAATCAATGCAGGTGTCAGCGTCGATCACGTATTTGCCATCGCCTTCGGAAATGGCATCCACGGGGCAGCCTTCAGCGCAAGCGCCGCAAGCGATGCAATCGTCGTTGATGATATAAGCCATGTTCTGAGCACCTCCTTTACAGTTCCTATTAAATGTAGCACATTCCGTTTCAAAAATCAACTAAATTTTCCGCCGAATTCTGTAAATACAAAAATACCCCTTGCGTTTTGCGTCGAATGGTGTGTATAATGTAGATTGACATACTAGCGGAAAGGAGTGGAAAACCATGAGCGAATTTTATTGGGACCCCGCCCAATTAAACGGCGTGTTCGCCGTGCCGACGGCGGTGGTGCATCGTCATTTGAAGATGGCGGGCTCGGTGCAATTGAAAGTACTGCTGTGGTTTTCCGCTAACGGCGGTGCGTTTGATGCCGCCGCCTGTGCCAAAGCGCTGGGCCTCTCCCCCGCCGACTGCAACGACGCCCTGCAATACTGGGTAGAAACGGGTCTGCTCCGCCGCAGTGGCGAGGCGGCTCCCGCCCCCGTAACAGCCCCCCCGCCCGCCAAAGCACCCATCGCCCCTGTGGGCAGACCCGCCGCGGTCAAACCGCAGATGACGGAAGTGGTGCTGGCACGGCGGGAAAGTCCCGAGTTCGGGTATCTGCTGGACACCGTCAGCGCCCGTCTGGGTCGCCCCCTGTCCCCCGGCGACATGGAGACCCTGTTGTACCTGTTTAATACCGCGGGGCTGCCCGCCGCCGTGATCCTCATGGCAGTAGGCTACGCGGCACAATCGGAACGGTTCACCATTCGCTATATTGAAAAGATCGCCCTGGACTGGGCGGACCGCGGCATCCTCACCATCGACGCGGCGGAAAAGCACCTGTGCTATCTGGAGCATTGCCAGCAGGCACTGCTGAAGGTGCAGACCGTGTGCGGCATGACCGCACCGCTGTCTGCCACCGCCACCAACCTGACGCTGGCGGAAAAATGGGTATTCCAGTGGCATATCTCCGACGATCTGCTGCGGGAGGCATACGCCGCCTGTGTGGCACACACGGGAAAATTCAGCGGCAAATATCTGGACCGCATTTTAGAGAATTGGCACGAGCAGGGCATCACCTCTCCCGATCAGCTGAAGCCCGTCAAGGGTGGCTCTGCCGGCAAAGCCGCTTCCAACGCCTACGAACAAGTGGTGGAGACCTATCTCCCCGTCTATAAAAAGAAGAAAAAGAAAGGATGAGCGCGATGGCATTCAGCCGCGAAGTATATGCACAGGCCTTGGCGGAGTTGGAATCCCGCCGCGGAAAAGCGAGCGCTCGCGCCGCCGCCTTTCGCGAGCGGATGATCCGCGAGATCCCCCGCTTAGGTGAAATTGAAAAAGCCATGGCGCAGTCCTCCACCAAGGTGGTACGCGCCATTCTGGACGGCGGCAACATCGAGCCCACCGTCGACCGCATTAAAACCGAAAATCTGGCGCTGCAGGTGGAAATGTCCATGCTGCTGCGTGAGCACGGCGAAACTGCCGTCAACTTTGAGCCGCAGTACACCTGCCCAGCTTGTGAGGACACGGGCATGGCAAACGGCAAGCGTTGCGCCTGTCTGGAGGCCTTACTGCAAGAGATCTCCTGCCGCACCCTGTCGGAGCTGTCCTCTATGCGTCCCACCTCTTTTGATGAGCTGGATCTAACCGCCTACTCCGACCGTCCCGAGGGCCGCAACGCCATTTCTCCCCGCGCCCGCATGCGGGAGGTCATCGGGTACTGCCGCCTGTACGCGGAGGAATTTGACGGACAGGATAACAGCCTGCTGCTCACCGGCCCCACCGGCGTGGGAAAAACCCACTTGTCCCTGGCCATTGCGGGCGCCGTCATGGCTAAGGGCCATTCCGTGGTATACGGACCGGTGCAAAAGCTGCTCCACCGTCTGGAAAAGGAGCACTTCGGTCGCGCCGAGGGCAACAGCGAGGATATCATGACCGCCTGCGACCTGCTGATACTGGACGATGTGGGCACGGAATTTTCCGGTTCTTTTTACACTTCTGCCCTATATAATATCATCAATGAGCGAATGCTGGAGGGCAAGCCCACCATCATCAGCACCAATCTGAGCCCCAAGGAGCTTGCCGACCGTTACGGAGACGCCATCGCCTCCCGCATTGTCGGCACCTTTCACCCGTTGGTTTGCGCCGGCGGCGATATCCGGCTTCTGAAAATGAAACAGTCACTGGTATAAATAGGAGGTACTTGGACTATGGCAAACAAAACGCTTTGTATGGGTTGTATGTCCCCTCTCAAGGAGGGAGACAGCAAATGTGCCCGCTGCGGCTATCCCGTGGGCGGCGTCAACCCGCCCGAATACATGCGGGTACGCACCGTATTGGGCGAGCGGTACATGGTAGGCCGCGTGCTGGAGGTCACGGGTGACAGCGCGGTATACATCGGTCTGGACCGTCAGGACGAGTCCACCGTCACCATCCGCGAATTTTTCCCCTCCACCCTGGCGCAGCGGGACGACAACGGCTTTTTAAAGGTCGTCGGCGGGTGCGAGGACACCTTTGCCGCGTATAAGCAGAAATTCCTCACCTGTGCCCGCGCCACCGCCCGCTTGCGGGACGTGCTGGTAGTGGTTCCCTCTTTCGACATTTTCGAGGAGAACGGCACCGCCTACAGCGTCAGCGAATACTGCCCCGGTGTCACGCTGGAGCGGTACGTCCGCGAAAAGGGGACCCTGTCCTACGAGCAGGTGCGTCGCCTGTTCCTGCCGCTGATCTCCGCCATGACCACCATTCACGCCGCAGGCATCCTGCATCTGGGCATCTGCCCCAAAAACGTGCTGGTGGACGCGGAGGGGCATTTGCGGCTGAAGAACTTCTGCATTCCCGAGACCCACACCGTCAACACCGAGTGTAAGCCCGGTCTGATCTCCGGCTATTCCGCGCCTGAGCAATACGAGGCGGGGGTCGAATGCACCGAGACCGCCGACGTGTACGGCTTGGCAGCGACCATGTATTTTGCGCTGACCGGTGCGCCGCCCATGGACGCTCCCCAGCGCGCCAAAAAGAATAACGAACTGCTGATGCCCGCCGACGTGGCGGACACCCTGCCGGAGCACGTGAAGGAAAGCCTCCACCGCGCCATGCGCACCTCCGCGGAGCACCGCACCCGTTCGGCACAGCAGCTGTTGGATGAGCTGACCGCCACCTCTGCCGTCGCCGCCCTGATCGACGATGACGACGAGGACGATGCGCCCCGCAAGCCCGCCAAGAAAAAGAACGGCCGCAGCTGGTTGTGGCTGATCTTTGTGGGTGTGGTGTTGGCACTGGCGATCTTGGCCGTGTTCGCCCTGGCGGGACTGGGCTACATCGATTTCGGCAGTACCCCCACCACCACAACGGCGTCCACCTCCAACAATCTGGTGCTGAAGCCCACCACCACCGTTCCCATCGTCACCAAGCCCACAGGCTCTGCCACCGTAGCGGTGGAAAACCTGTCCGGCAGAAATTTTGACGAGTTGCTGACCGCCACGTTGGCAGGTAACATGACCGTTCGTCTGCAGGGCTACCAGTTCAGCGATCAGCCGGCGGGCACGGTGCTGGTCCAATCCCCCGAACCGAACACGCAGGCAGAGCGCGGCAGCGAGATCGCGGTCATCATCAGCGCCGGTCCCGCCGAAAAGGTGGTTCCCGACCTGACCGGCTGGAAAGAGGAGCACGCCCGCTTGTATCTGGAAGCGCTGGGCTTCAAGGTGGGCGATACCATGCTGCTGCAGGTGTCCGCCATGGAAAAGGGCTTGGTGGAAAAAACCACCCCCGCCGCCGGTGAGCCCATCAAAGTGGGCGACACCGTTCAGCTGTGGGTCAGCAATGTGGATCAATCCGTTTCGGACGACGACCCCTACAACGACCCCTACGAGGACCCCTCCTACGACATAACGGAATAATGAGGTGCTATTATGATCTTAAAAAATGCAAAAATTTTTGACGAAAATTTCGAATTGGTGAATAAAAACATCACCGTCGACGGTCAGTACATCGCCGCGGTGGACGGCAGCGACAGCGCCGACGCGCTGGATCTGACAGGATATACCATCCTGCCCGGTCTCATCGATATGCATATCCACGGCTGTGCCGGACATGATACGGGTGAGGCGACTTTCGAGGCGCTGGAAGCCATGTCACGCTGTCTGGTATCCCGCGGTGTCACGTCCTTCTGCCCCACCTCCATGACCTTGTCTTTTGAGGAATTGCAGCGCATTTTCCGCAATGCGGCGGACAGCCGCGACGCGGTCAGCGGTGCGTATATCCACGGCATCAACATGGAAGGCCCCTACATCGCCATGTCTAAAAAAGGCGCACAAAACGGCAATTACGTCCGCAACCCCGACAAGGAAGAATTCAAGCGCTTGTACGAGGGCTGCGACGGCATCATCAAAGTGGTGGATATTGCTCCCGAATGTGAGGGAGCCGAGGCTTTTATCAAAGAGATCCAGCCCATTTGTCCGGTGTCCATTGCCCACACGGCTGCCGACTATGACGAGGCGTGTGCCGCCATCGATTGGGGCGTTCGGCATGTGACCCATTTGTATAATGCCCAAAGTGGTCTGACTCATCGCAGTCCCGGTGTGGTCGGCGCGGTGTTTGATAACAGCCGTGCCAAAGGCGTGCGCGCGGAGCTGATCTGCGACGGATTTCACATTCATCCCGCCGCCCTGCGCATCGCATTTTCGCAGCTGGGCGAGGACAATTCCGTCATCATCAGCGACTCCATGTGTGCTGCCGGCCATGTGGACGGCGAGTACGATCTGGGCGGACAAACGGTGTATGTAAAAGACGGCAAGGCCCTGTTGGCTGACGGCACGATCGCCGCCTCTACCTCCAATGTGTATGACGAGCTGAAAAATGTCATCCGCTTTGGAATTCCGGTTCGGCAGGCGGTAAAATCTGCTACCATCAACCCCGCGCGGGCGATCCGTGTGGACGATACGACCGGTTCCATCGCTGTCGGTAAATACGCCGACCTGCTGGTGGTGGACGACGAGTTCAACATCAAACTGGTCATGGTCCGCGGCGAGATCAAGGTGGACAATCGCTAACCAAACCAAAAAACGCCCCGCGGGAAATTCCCGCGGGGCGTTCTCTTTTTGTGTTTATTTGGCGCCCTCGTGATTAAACACGATGGCAATGGTCTTAAACATGATCTTGATATCCAGCCACAAGGACCGCGTCTTGATGTATTCCACATCGTACACGATCTTTTCCTCGGGGCGAAGGTTGTAGCCGCCGTTGATCTGTGCCCAACCGGTCAGACCAGGCATAACCATCAGCCGCTGACGGAATCCGTGGATATAATTCTCGAACTGATCGTAAAATACTTTGCGCTCGGGGCGTGGGCCCACGAAAGACATCGTACCGAAGAAGATACACCACAACTGCGGCAACTCGTCCAGCCGCGTCTTGCGCAGGAGGGAGCCCACCTTGGTAATGCGGGTATCTTCATCCCCCTGGGACCAACGGGCACCGCTTTTTTCGGCATCATACACCATGGTGCGGAACTTAATGACGTTAAACGGCTTACCGTTCAGCCCCAACCGTTCCTGACAGTAAAGTGCCGGTCCTTTGGAGGTGCACCATACCAGTGCAGCAATCACCAGCATGGGGATAGCCAACAGGATCATGAAAAACAGGGAGACCACCACATCAAACAGCCGCTTGGAGAAATCGTAAACGGGCTTCTTCTCCAGCTCACCGAGAGGTTCTACCGTGTATTCCTTATCCGCCTCGTAGGGAAGGATTACCGTTTCCGGCTGATCCACTGTCGGTTGGTTAGATTCATGTATATCCATGTTAAAATTCCTCGTTTAAATCGGTTCTACGGACGCTGACAGTATACTACAAAATTTTCCATAAGTCAACTCCCGAGCAGCACCATGTGACACAATCCTGCAAAATCGCGGATCCAGTAGGAGGGCAACAGATCCCATTTGGTGTGGGCGGTCACCGCGCCCACCTGTGTGAAACCCGTGCGGCGCGCCAGCGCCTGTGCACGGCATTGGTGAAATTCCTGCGTGACAATGGCAACCGCTTCAGGCAGCCCATTTTCTTGTATGATCCGACGGGAAAATTGCAGGTTTTCGTAGGTGCTGGTGGACTGCTCCTCCAGATACAGGCGGCTCTCGTCAATGCCCTGTGCCAACAGGTAGGTCTTCATGGCAGAGGCCTCGGTGCACGGCTCGTCCGCGCCCTGTCCGCCGGACAGCACACACGCCGTGTCGGGATGGGCGTTCAGGTACTCCACGGCGGCGTCCAACCGTTCCCGCAGGGTGCGGCTGGGTCGTTCACCTCTGAGTCCCGCACCCAGCACGATGACGGTGGCATTTTGCGGCGCCTCGCGGCAGGCGGCGACCACCATGTACACCGACACGCCGGCAAACAGCAGCACCAACGCGCACGCCACTGCCGTTACGCTCGTTAACACTAGTTTACCCACGATCGTCGCCCACAACCGCTGCCACAGCGCAACAGATTGCGGTAAAAACAGGCAAATTGCCCCGCTGGCGAAGCCAACCCCAATCATGGTAATACAGCCCGTGTGGATGCGGCTGGCCGTCAGCGGCAGCGCACCCCATAGCAAACAGATCACCGACAGCACCAGCCATGCGATCCGCCAAAAGCCCCATGCCATACGTCGTTTCTCCTTCACCCGAAATTCCCCTTTAAACTTCCAAAATCAACAAAATCATCATAACACAAAACCGGTCACAAGGCAATCGCCCTGTGACCGGTTCATAAATTATTCAGAAATCAGATCTTACGCACGCGGATCACGCCGTCGATGGCGCAGATGCCGTCCAGCACCGACTGCGGCACATCGCTGACCACATCCAGCACCGTGTAGGCGTTGTCCTTCTTGGAACGGTTGGTCATGTTGTCGATGTTGACACCCGCCTCCGAGATCACACCGCTGATCTGGGACAGCATGTTGGGAATGTTGCGATGCAGCACGCAGATACGCACGGCGGTGGAACGGGGCACTTCCATGGCAGGGAAGTTGACGGAGTTGCGGATGGTACCGTCCTCCAGGTATGCTTTCAACTCGTCGGCGGCCATCATGGCACAGTTGTCCTCGCTCTCGGGAGTAGAGGCACCCAAGTGGGGGATCGCCACCACGTTTTCCACGCCCAGCATCTCGTCAGACGGGAAATCCACCACATAGCAGGCAACCTTACCGTCTGCCAGCGCTTTCAGCATGGACTCGCTGTCCACCAGCTCGCCGCGGGCGAAGTTGAGGATGCGCTCGCCGTCTTTCATGGTGGCAATGGTGCTCGCGTTGATCATGCCGCGGGTATCGTTGTTCAGCGGCACGTGAATGGTGATGTAATCACACTCGGCAAAGATCTGCTCCATGCCGGTGGCGTGATGCACGCTGCGGGACAGGCTCCACGCTGCGTCTACGGACAGGAACGGATCGTAGCCGTACACGTCCATACCCAGCGCCAGCGCCGCGTTGGCGACCTTGATACCGATGGCACCCAAGCCGATAACGCCCAGCTTTTTACCGGTAATTTCGGGACCGGCGAACTGGCCCTTGCCCTTTTCCACCAGCTTGCCGACCTCGTCGCCCTTGCCTTTCAGGGTCTGTGCCCATTCGATGGCGGGAACCACCTTACGGGAAGCCAAGAACAGGCCCGCGATCACCAGCTCTTTCACCGCGTTGGCATTGGCACCGGGGGTGTTGAACACCACGATGCCCGCGTCGCTGCAGCGATCCAGCGGAATGTTGTTGACACCGGCGCCCGCTCTGGCGACAGCCAGCAGGGAGGCGGGGAATTCCATGTCGTGCATGGCGGCAGAGCGCACCAAAATACCTTCGGGCTGTTCTACCGCGTCACCCACGGTGTAGCCGCTGCCCAGACGGTCGGTACCGCAGGCGGCGATCTTGTTCAGCGTTAAAATGTTCATGTTCTTTCACCTCAAGCATTGGCCTCTTCAAAGGCTTTCATAAACTCGACCAGCTTTTCCACGCCCTCGATCGGCATGGCGTTGTAGATGGAGGCGCGCATACCGCCCACGGAACGGTGACCCTTCAGGTTCACGAAACCGGCAGCGGCCGCTTCTTTGACGAATTTGGCATCCAATTCCTCGTTGCCGGTGACAAACGGAATGTTCATCAGCGAACGATCCTTCTTTTCCACCGTGCCCTTAAACAGTTTGGAGGCATCCAGGAAATCGTACAGCAACGCGGCCTTTTTCTCGTTGATGTCCTGCATGTTGGCAAGTCCGCCGATCTCGTTCTTGATCCACTCCAGCACCAGCTTGCAGATGTAGATGGAGTAGCAAGGCGGGGTGTTGTACATAGACCCGTTGTCGGCATGGATCTGATAGTTGAACATGGTGGGGGTGATCTCCTGCGCGTTGCCGATGAGATCCTCACGCACGATGACCACCGTCAAGCCGGCAGGACCCATGTTTTTCTGTGCGCCCGCGTACAGCAGACCGAACTTGGACACGTCGAGGGGCTCGGACAGGATGCAGGACGAGATATCCGCCACCAGCGGGATGTCACCCGTCTGGGGCAGTTCGGTAAAGCGGGTACCGTAGATGGTGTTGTTCATGCAGATATGTACGTAATCCGCATCGGGCGTGAAATCCTCCGCCTTCCACGCGGGGATGTAGCAGTAGGTCTTATCCTTGGAACTGGCGACCACGTGGGCCTCGCCGTAGCGGGACGCTTCCTGATACGCCTTGTTGGCCCACTGACCGGTGATGAGGAAATCGGCTTTGCCGTTTTTGTTCATCAGGTTCAGCGGGATCATCGCGAACTGAGAGGACGCGCCGCCCTGCAGGAACAGCACCTTATAGTTGTCGGGAATGTTCATGACCTCCCGCAGCAGTGCCTCACATTCCTTGATGATGGCATCGTAGGTCTTAGATCGATGAGACATCTCCATTACGGACTGTCCGGACCCTTGATAGTCCAACATCTCGTCTGCGGCACGGCGCAGAACGCTCTCCGGCAAAATCGAGGGGCCTGCCGAAAAATTGTAAACTCTAGCCATGATACTTTCCTCCTGATTAAAAGGTGATTGTTAATATTTTATCACTGTGACTTGGTAAAGTCAATGGGATATTCGCAATTTCAGCGAAATATACACACTATCTTGCAAAATTCCCCCAAACACAGTATACTTATACTGTAGTATACTCGAAAGGGTGACAAACATGACCATAGCTGATGTGAAAACCATATTGAACGCCCGTCTCGTTTGCGGTGAGGTGCTGGACACTCAGGTGCACAACGCCTGCGGCAGTGACATGATGAGTGACGTGCTGGCTTTTGTCAAGGAGCAGTCGGTGCTGCTGTCGGGCCTGGTCAACACACAGGTGGTGCGCACCGCCGATATGATGGATATGGTGTGCATCGTGTTCGTCCGCGGCAAGGAGCCCACGGCGGAAATGATCGCGCTGGCTCAGGAGCGGGGCATCGTACTGCTGACTACGCCCCTGCGTATGTTCACGGCCTGCGGTCTGCTGTATCAGAACGGGCTCAACGGCGGCGACGCTGTTTGATCTGTTTCCCCCATCACAGCAAACCGAAAGGAGTCTGAACGGAATTGAGCATCCAACTGCACTATGTAGTGCCGGGCGACGATTTTACCCGTGCAGGCGAAGCGTCCGGTGCTGTCAAAACCACCCTAAAACAACTGGGCTTCCGTCCCGATGTGATCCGCCGTGTGGCCATCGCCATGTATGAGGGCGAGATCAACATGGTGATCCACGCCGGCGGCGGCGAGGCGGATGTGGAGATCCTGCCCGATTGCGTCACCATCCTGCTGACCGACCACGGTCCCGGCATCCCCGACGTGGAGCAGGCCATGCAGGAGGGCTTTTCCACTGCGCCCGAAAATGTGCGCAACCTGGGCTTTGGCGCGGGCATGGGCCTGCCCAACATCAAAAAATATACCGACACGCTGGATATCGAAACCGAAATCGGTGTGGGTACCCGTATGCGTATGACAGTACGGGTTACGGAGGGCTGACGATGGAAAAGCTGTTCCACTCCGTAACACTGGATAAGGATAAGTGCGTGGGCTGTACCAACTGTATCAAGCACTGTCCTACCCAGGCGATCCGCGTCCGCGGCGGCAAGGCCACCATCATCTCCCAGCGGTGTATCGACTGCGGGGAATGTATCCGCGTGTGCCCTCACCACGCCAAAAAAGCGCGTCACGACTCGTTGGATATCCTAAAAAACCATCCCTATAACATCGCGCTGCCCGCACCGGCGCTGTTCGGGCAGTTCAACCATATGGACGACATCGACATCATCCTCACCGGTCTGCTGGAGCTGGGCTTCGATCAGGTGTTCGAGGTATCCCGCGGTGCGGAGATCGTGTCCGACGCCACCCGCAAGCTGCTGGCGGAGGGAAAACTGAAAAAGCCGGTCATCAGCTCCGCCTGTCCGGCGGTGGTGCGGCTCATTCAGGTGCGGTTCCCCCACCTGTGCGACCACGTGCTGCCCCTCAAATCGCCCATGGAGGTGGCGGCGGCACTGGCGCGTCAGCGCGCCATGGCGCAGACGGGACTGTCCCCCGACGATATCGGCGTCATCTTCATTTCGCCCTGCCCCGCCAAGGTCACCGACGTGCGCTTGCCCATCGGCAACGACTGCTCGCAGGTGGACGGGGTGCTGGCGATCAGCGACATTTATCCCCAATTAGTGCATAAAATGAACCATCTGGATCGGGTGGACCCCCTTTGCAAATCGGGGCTTATCGGCGTCAGCTGGTCCTTTATCGGCGGCGAGGCCGCCGGTCTGCTCAACGAAAACCATCTGGCAGCAGACGGCATCCAGAACGTGATTCACGTGCTGGAGGAGCTGGAGGACGACAAGCTGACCGAACTGGATTTCATCGAGCTCAACGCCTGCGCCGGCGGCTGTGTAGGCGGCGTGTTTACAGCGGAAAACGGGTATGTGGCGCGGGCGCGCATCAAGCGGCTGCGGAAATACATGCCCATGTCCTGCAACCGCGCCGAGGACATCGGCGACCTGTCCACCCTCAATTGGTCCCGCTCCCTGCAGGAAAATCCCGCGTTGCGGCTGGCGGATAACGTGCCCGACGCCATGCGGCTGATGCAGGAGGCCGAGCAGGTATTTGCCGAGCTGCCCAAGCTGGATTGCGGCGCCTGCGGCGCCCCCTCCTGCCGCGCGCTGGCACAGGATGTGGCACAGGGACTGGCGCAAAAGACCGATTGCATTTTCCTCATGCGGCGGCAAATTCAGGAGATCGCCACCCGTCTGGCAGGCATGGAGGGCTTCGTGCCCCCCACGGAAGGAGAAACGTAACATGACCGTTGCTGAATTACAAGCAGCCCTGTCACTGGAGGTGCTGGTGGAGGGCGATATGACCCGTGAGGTGAGCGGCGGCTATTGCGGCGACCTGCTGAGCTGGGTCATGGGCCGTGCCCGATCGGGCGATGCCTGGATCACCGTCATGGGCAATGTGAACGCCATCGCGGTGTGCGTACTGGCGGACACCGCGTGCCTTATCCTGTCCGACGCGTCGCCGCTGGACGACGCCGCACGGGCGCGGGCACAGGCGGAGGAGATCCCCGTCCTGCGCAGCGATAAAAACACCTATACCTTGGCGGTGGAGCTGTCCCGCCTGTTGCCGTCATGAAACTGTATTACGACTTTCATATCCATTCCTGTCTGTCCCCCTGCGGCGACGAGGATATGACCCCCAACAATATCGTCAACATGGCGTTATTGTCGGGGCTGAACGCCATTGCCCTCACCGATCACAACACCTGCGGCAACTGCCCCGCTACCGCGCAGGTGGCGGCCGAGGCGGGATTGCTGTTTCTGCCCGGCATGGAGCTGTGTACTGCCGAGGAGGCCCACGTGGTGTGCCTGTTTCCCACCGTGGAGGCGGCGTTGGCGTTTGAGGCGGTCATCGCGCCTACCCTGCCGCCCATCCGCAACCGCGCGGACGTGTTCGGCGAGCAGGTGATCTGCAACACACTGGATGAGCCCATCGGCACGCAGGATATCCTGCTCACCACCGCCTCCTCTATCAGCGTGGACGCGGTACCGACGCTGGTGCGTTCTTTCGGCGGCACGGCCTTTCCCACCCACATTGACCGCCCCTCCTACAGTGTCACCGCCGCGCTGGGCGACCTGCCGCCCTTGGGATTTGAAGCGGTAGAACTCACCGCCACCGCGGATGTGGACACCATGCGCGCCCGCTATCGTGAGATAGGAACAAAACCCTTACTGCTCAACTCAGACGCCCATCGTTTGGAGGACATCCAAGAAGCGGGCCCGTGGCTGGAACTTCCCGCTCTCACCCCTACCGCCGTCATCGACGCCTTAAACGGCAACTTCACCGTAGAATGGAGCCGAGGATAAATGGAACTGTATCTGAAACAAAAGGTATTCAGCTGGGGCGACAAGTTTACCGTGTACGATCGCAGCGGCACGGATCGCTATTTCGTGCAGGGCGAGGTGTTCTCGCTGGGCAAAAAGCTGCACGTGTACGACACGACAGGCACCGAGCAGGTGCTCATCCGTCAAAAGCCCTTTTCCTTTCTGCCCCGTTACTTTGTCAGTCGGGGCGGGCGGGTGCAGGCCGAAATAGTCAAGCAGATCACCTTTTTTCACCAAGAATACTTCGTCAACGGTCCCGGTTGGACCGTCAACGGCGATTTTTGGGCACACGAATACATCATCAACCGCGCCGACGGCCTGGCCATCGCCACCGTGTCGCGGGAGTGGATGACCTTCGGCGATGCCTACGCCATCAGCATCTCTCCCGACGTGGACGAATTGTTGGTGCTGTCGGTGGTGCTGGTCATCGACGCCTGTATCGCCCAAGCCTCTCAATCCGCCGTCATGGCGGATTGACGAACGACTCTGCACACCCCGCCGTGATTTATAAAAGCACCCGCTTCACACAGAAGCGAGTGCTTTTCTCATTTTGTATATAGCGTTTTTTCATCAACGGGAATTTCTCCGTTTTGGCTTTCGTATTCGCTGACACAAGTTTGCGCCAAAAATTCCAACTGTCCATTTAGAGATCGCTTGTTCTGCTTGGCGATCACGGTGATCTTATATAGTAAGTCGGGCTCAAAACGAACACCCGTTTGAATCTTATTCGTCGCCATAGCCATCCCTCCGTCATCATTATGATAACATTTTACTCACATTGCTCTTGATGTTCTACAAACAAAGTGTTATCATAATGTTAGTAAAATAACCATTTTGATACGGAGGTTTTGTAATGGCAGGGTTTATTGAAAACTTTTATTACGGTAAAGCAGACCCACACAAACGTCATCCCAAAAACAAACAGCAGGCAGAAAATAAAATTGCTTCACTCACAGCGATTGAAGAGTACCTCTTTCAACGGTTGGAAGGCAAGGAGGGCGAATATTTCCTTAAATACGTAGACTTGTGGCGAGAAATACAAGATGACAACGATTTGGAAACGTTTATCGCCGGTTTCCGAATGGGTTCCAAATTTACATACGACACCTTTGTCAGCGAAAAATGATAACAGACTAACAAGAAAGCGCCCTCGCTTCTGCACGCAGAAACGGGGGCGCTCTTTTCTTTATTTCGCGTATCCGTTGGGGTTTTGGGACTGCCAGTTCCAGGTGTCGCGGCACATGTCCTCCACACCGTACTGCGCGGTCCAGCCCAGCAATTCTTTTGCCTTGGCAGGGTCGGAATAGCAGGTGGCGATGTCGCCCTCACGGCGGGGTGTCACCACATACGGCACCGGCACACCGTTGACCTTTTCAAAGGTCTTGACCAGATCCAGCACACTGATACCGTTGCCCGTACCCAGATTGATGGGCTCCGCACCCGTGTGCTTCATGGCGTAATCCACCGCGCACACATGCCCGCGGGCCAGATCCACCACATGGATATAATCCCGCACGCCGGTACCGTCGGGGGTATCGTAATCGTCACCGAACACCGACAATTTTTCTCTTCTGCCGATGGCCACCTGAGAAATGTACGGCATCAGGTTGTTGGGGATGCCGTTGGGATTTTCGCCGATACGGCCGCTCTTGTGAGCACCGATGGGGTTGAAATACCGCAGCAGCACCACCGACCAGTCGGGATCGGATACACACAGGTCCTGCAAAATGCATTCGATCATAAACTTGGTACGGCCGTAGGGGTTGGTCACCGCGCCCACCGTCATGGTCTCGTTTAAAGGGGAGGGGTTGTTCATGCCGTACACCGTAGCGGAGGAGCTGAACACCATCCGCTTACAGCCGAATTCCCGCATCACATCGCACAGCACCAGCGTACCGTTGACGTTATTATCGAAATATTCCAGCGGCTTGCGCACCGATTCACCCACGGCTTTGAGCCCCGCGAAGTGTATCACCACGTCAATGCTGTGCTGACGGAAAATGCTCCGCAGCCCCTCGGCATCGCGGATATCGCACTCGTAAAACGGGAACTCCTTGCCCGACAATTCCTTCACGCGCGCCAGCGCCTCGGGATCGGAGTTGTAGTAGTTGTCCAGCACCACGATATCGTAGCCGGACGCCAGCAACTCCACGCAGGTATGGCTGCCGATGTATCCACAGCCGCCGGTGATAAGTATTGACATTTTTTCGTACCCCCTGTACAATTATCTTACTTCCATTATAATGACGACAAAATGTTTTTGCAATGGAATATTGTCGCATTGACCGAAAATATACGATTTCTGCCAAAAAGCATATTGTCGTCATGCCCTTTCGCGGCTACAATGAGAACAAGAAAGAAGGTGCCTCGTATGAAGAAACCCACTTTGGTGATTATGGCAGCAGGCATGGGCAGCCGTTTCGGCGGGCTCAAGCAGCTCACCCCTGTCGGCCCGGGCGGCCAAATGCTCATCGACTATTCTATCTACGACGCGGCGCTGTCCGGCTTCGGCAAGGTGGTGTTCGTCATCAAGCACGCCATCGAGGAAGAATTCAAAGCCCTCATCGGCAACCGTACCGCGGCGAAACTTCCCGTAGAATACGTGTATCAGGAGCTGGATAAGCTTCCCGCCGGCTACACCGTTCCCGAGGGACGCACCAAGCCCTGGGGCACGGGTCACGCCATTCTGTGCTGCCGCGGCGTGGTCAGGGAGCCGTTCATGGTCATCAACGCGGACGACTTCTATGGCCGCGAAAGCTATCAGATCTTGGCCGACTTTTTAGCCAACCCGCCCGCAGGCGAGGGGATGCAATTCGCCATGGCAGCGTACATTTTGGAAAACACCCTGACCGAAAACGGGTATGTCTCCCGCGGCATCTGCTCCGAGGACGAAAACGGGCACCTGTGCGGCTTGGTAGAGCGCACCCGCATTGAGCTTATCGACGGCGCCCCCATGTTCTCCGAGGACGACGGCAACACCTACGAGCCGTTGCCCGTCGGCTGCCCCGTCTCCATGAACGCCTGGGCGTTCCCCTGCGAGATGCTGGAGCATTTGGAGGACCGTTTTGTGAACTTCCTGAACACCACCGCCAAGACAAACCCTCTCAAGGCGGAATTTTATCTCCCCTTCGCCGTGGACGACATGATGAAAGACGGCGAAGCCCAGACCACCGTGCTGCACACCCACGAAAAATGGTACGGCATGACCTATGCCGAGGATAAACAGGATGTGATGAACGCCATCGCTCGCATGACCGAGCAGGGCGTGTATCCTGCTGATATGTAAGGAGTTTCCGTTATGACTATTGTCCAGATCGCCAATTTATTCGCCTTGGATCAGACCGCTCTGTCCGCGGAGCCCTACGGCTGCGGTCACATCAACGACACCTACTGCGTGTACGGGTCCGACAAACGGTATATCCTGCAACGGATCAACCACAACGTGTTCAAGGATGTGCCCGCGCTGATGGATAACATGCACCGCGTCACCTCCTTCGTGAAGCAGCAGGTGCTGGCCCGCGGCGGCGATCCCGATCGGGAGTGTCTGCAGCTCATCCCCACCGTGGACGGTGAGCCATATCTCACGCTGGACGGTAATTACTACCGCATGTTCGTGTTCGTGGAAAACACCCTTTCGGTACAGACGGTGGAAAACCCCGTTCACCTGTACTATTCCGCGGTGGCGTTCGGCAGGTTCCAACAGCTGCTGGCGGCGTTCCCTGCTGACACCTTGCACGAGGTCATCCCCAACTTCCACAACACCGCCGACCGCTACCGCCAGTTTGAAGAGGCCTTGGCCGCCGATGTGAAAGGACGCGCTGCCGAAGTGGCGGAGGAGATCGCTTTTGTGCAGGCACGCAAAGCGGACACCGAGCGGCTGGTAACTCTGCTGGCAGAGGAAAAGCTTCCCTTGCGTGTCACTCACAACGATACCAAGCTGAACAACGTCCTGCTGGACGACGTGACCGGCAAGCCTATGGCGGTCATCGATCTGGACACCGTCATGCCCGGCCTGTCCCTGTACGATTTCGGTGACAGTATCCGTTCCGGCGCCAATCCCGCTCCCGAGGACGAGGCTGATCTTACCAAGGTATTCTGCGATCTGGACCTGTTCGAACAGTATACCAAAGGCTTTTTGGAATCCTGCGGCGACAGTCTGACCGCCCTGGAAAAAGAACTGCTTCCGTTCGGCGCCTATCTCATGACGCTGGAATGCGGCATCCGCTTCCTCACCGACTACCTGTCGGGGGACACCTATTTCAAGATCCACTATCCCGATCAGAACCTGCGCCGCTGCCGCACCCAGTTTAAGCTGGCGGCGGATATTCAAAGCAAATTCGACGCCATGGACGCCATCGTCCGCCGTTACTGCTAACCAAAAAAGCAAGCCGCTCACAGCGTTGCTGTGAGCGGCTTTTTTTATTTCTTACACATTAAAGCGGAACAAAATAACATCGCCGTCTTGCACGACATATTCCTTGCCCTCGGAGCGCACAAGACCCTTTTCCTTGGCGGCGTTCATGGCGCCGCAGGCCATCAGATCGTCGTAAGCCACCACTTCCGCGCGGATAAATCCGCGTTCGAAATCGGTGTGGATCTTACCGGCGGCGCCGGGGGCCTTGGTGCCGCGGGTGATGGTCCACGCGCGGGACTCGGTGGGTCCTGCAGTCAGATAGGAGATGAGCCCCAAGAGCGAATAGCTCTTTTGAATCAGCCGATCCAGACCCGAATGGGTCAACCCCAACTCGGACAGGAACAGTTCCTTTTCCTCTCCGCTCATGTCGGCAATGTCCGCCTCCATCTGGGCGCAGATGGGCAGCACCTCGGCCTTTTCGGCGGCGGCAGCCGCCACCACCGTCTGATAGTGGGGGTTACTGTCAATACCACCCTCGGAGAAATCCGACTCGCTCAGGTTGGCGGCGTAGATGACCGGTTTGGCGGTGAGCAGCGTCACCTGATCCAGAATCGCCTGTTCCTCAGGCGTACATTCCACCGAACGGGCGGGCAAACCCTGCTCCAGCGTCTTGTACACACGGATCAGGAAATCCACTTCACTCTGCAGAGATTTGTCACCTTTCAGCGCTTTGGTAGAACGGGCGATGCGCCGCTCCACCATCTCCATATCGGAGAAGATCAGCTCCAGATTGATGGTTTCCATGTCACGGGCGGGATCCACACTGCCCTCCACGTGAATGATATCGTCGTCCTCAAAGCAGCGCACCACATGTACGATGGCGTCCACCTCGCGGATGTTGGCTAAGAACTTGTTACCCAAGCCCTCGCCGCGGCTGGCGCCCTTTACCAGACCCGCAATGTCCACGAACTCGATCACCGCGGGGGTGGTCTTGGCAGAATTGTACATAGCGGTCAGCTTATCCAGCCGCTCGTCCGGCACCGACACCACGCCCACGTTGGGGTCGATGGTGCAGAACGGATAGTTGGCGCTTTGGGCGCCTGCGTTGGTAATGGCGTTAAACAGGGTGGATTTTCCCACGTTGGGCAATCCCACAATACCGAGCTTCACGGTCAGATCGTCTCCTTAATCCTCTTGGTTTTCACTGCGTCCGCAGCACTTCTTGTATTTTTTGCCGCTGCCACAGGGGCAGGGGTCGTTGCGTCCCACCTTGTCCGCCTGGGTCTTGCGAACGGTGCGAGGGGCATCGGTGCCATCACCGGAGGTGGCGATAGGCTTGGCGACCTCTTCCCGCTTTGGCTCTTCTTCGCGGCGAAGCTGCGCCGTCAGCATCAAGCGAGCGGTATCCTCACGAATGGCGGAAATCATCCCGTCAAACATATCGAATCCCTCTTTGCGGTACAGCACCACCGGGTCGTGCTGACCGTAAGCCCGCAGATGAATACCCTTGCGCAGCTCGTCCATGTTGTCGATGTGATCCATCCAATAGCGGTCCACGGTTTTCAGCAGCACCACACGCTCCAGTTCCCGCATCAGATCGTGTCCGTACTCGGCTTCCTTGCCGTCGTACACCTCTACTGCGCGGTCGTAGAGTTCCTCGGTCAACTGCTGGCGATCCAGATCCTCCAGTTCTTGAGCATCGTAATGCAGATCATTCTCGCCGATCAGCCAACCGCGATAATACTCCCGCAAGCCCTCCAAATTCCAGTTGGAATGGTCGATATCGTCGGCGGTATAGCGATTGACGTTACCCTCAATGGATTCGCGTACCATGCCCAAAATGGACTCTTTCACGTCCTCGCCGTCCAGCACCTTGTTGCGCTGATCGTAGATCAACTCGCGCTGGCGGTTCATCACGTCGTCGTATTGCAGCACGTTGCGGCGAATACCGAAGTTGCGCTCCTCCACGCGACTCTGCGCCGTTTCGATGGAACCGGTCAGCATGCGGTTTTCGATAGGCATGGTCTCGTCCACACCCAGCATATCCATCATGCGGTTGAGCCGTTCGCCGCCGAACAGACGCATCAGATCGTCCTCCAGCGACAGGTAGAAACGAGTGCAACCGGGGTCACCCTGACGACCCGCACGACCGCGCAGCTGATTGTCGATACGGCGGGATTCGTGCCGCTCCGTACCCAAAATGAACAGACCGCCGACGGCTTTGACCTTTTCTTCTTCCGCTTTGATCTCGTCCTTGTATTTCTTTTCCAGCTCCTGGAACAGCCGACGGGCCTCCAGAATCTCCTCATTGTCCGTCTCACCGAAGGCGGTGGACTCCACGATCAGCTCCTCGGGCGTGCCTAAGCGGCGCATTTCCGCTTTAGCCAGAAACTCGGCGTTACCGCCGAGACGAATATCCGTTCCGCGTCCCGCCATGTTGGTAGCGATGGTGACCGCGCCGGATTTACCCGCCTGAGCCACGATCTCCGCTTCCTTTTCGTGGTGCTTGGCGTTCAGCACCTGATGAGGAATGCCTCGGCGCTTCAGCAGTGCCGACAGCTGCTCGGATTTTTCAATGGAGATGGTACCCACCAGCACGGGCTGTTTGCGCTCGTAGCACTCCACGATCTGTTCAATGACAGCGCCGAACTTGCCCGCCTCAGTCTTGTACACCACATCAGAAAAGTCCTGACGGATCATGGGCTTGTTGGTGGGGATCTCCACCACATCCAGATGATAGATCTGCTGGAACTCGGTCTCCTCGGTCATGGCAGTACCCGTCATGCCGGACAGCTTACTGTACAAGCGGAAATAGTTCTGGAACGTGATGGTGGCCAACGTTTTGCTTTCCCGCTCCACCTTTACGTTTTCCTTGGCTTCAATGGCTTGGTGCAAGCCTTCGTTGTACCGCCGTCCGAACATCAGACGACCGGTAAACTCGTCCACGATGATGACCTGCCCGTCCTTCACCACGTAATCCACGTCGCGGGTCATGACACCCCGCGCCTTGATGGCTTGGTTGATGTGGTGCAGCAGCGTCACCTGATCGGGATCCATCAAATTGTCCACACGGAAAAATTGCTCCGCCTTTTTCACACCGCTTTGGGTCAAGGTGGCGGTGCGGGCTTTTTCATCTACAATGTAGTCGCCGTCGACGGTATCCTGCTCCTCTTTGGTATTCATTTCCTTGATGCGAAATGCCCGCAGAGTGGCCGCAAACTGATCGGCGCGCTTGTACAGATCGGTGGACTTGTCACCTTGTCCCGAAATGATGAGGGGAGTACGGGCTTCGTCGATGAGGATGGAGTCCACCTCGTCCACGATGGCGTAATGGTGACCCCGCTGTACCTTGCGTTCCTTGTAGATCACCATGTTGTCGCGCAGATAGTCAAACCCCAGCTCGTTGTTGGTACCGTAGGTGATGTCCGCCTGATAGGCGCGGCGGCGCTCCTCGTTATCCAGATCGTGAACGATCAGTCCCACCGACAGCCCCAAATAACGGTACACCTTACCCATCCACTCGCTGTCGCGGCGGGCCAAATAATCGTTGACCGTGACAATGTGCACGCCCTTGCCCGCCAAGGCGTTCAGGTATGCCGGCAGCGTTGCCACCAGCGTTTTACCCTCACCGGTACGCATCTCGGCGATGCGGCCCTGATGCAGGATGATACCGCCGATGATCTGCACGGGGAACGGGCGCATACCCAGCACACGGTCGCTGGCCTCACGGCAAACGGCAAACGCATCAGGCAAAATATCGTCCAGACTTTCGCCGCAGGCGAGCCGATCCCGCAAACGGGCGGTCTGTCCCTTTAATTCTTCTTCACTCATGGCGCGGTAGGTCTCCTCCAGCGCCAGCACTTTATCGCACAAAGGGCGAATCCGCTTGATCTCCCGTTTGCTGTAATCACCGAATAGGGCTTTCATCAATCCCATGCGGCGGCACCTCGTTTCCCATCGTAATAGGCTTATTGTACCACAAACCGCGGTGCATGACAAGCACCAAAAAAGCGCTATGCCCTCGCACAGCGCTTTTCTTTTGCTTATTCGCGGGTATTTTCCTGGTTGCGGTACACCACGTATTTGCAAAACAGAAATTCCGTCACAAAATTCGCCAGCATGGTCACCGCCAACACCAGATACTCATTCACACCGGCGCCCTCTGCCAGATGTCCCAGCCATGTGGAAAGCGGTGTAAACACCGCGTAAAACCCCAGCACTTTCGCCATAGCCACGGGAATGTTGGCGGCGGAACGGAACGTGTACCGCCGATTCAGCGTAAAATTCCACACAATGGACAGCAGCAGTGAGATCAGATAAGCAGGCCAGTAGATCAGGTGCAGCAGCTCATTGAGCAGTGAAAAGGACCCGATCTGAACGATCCCCGCCGACACGGAAAACAACGTAAATTTGACCGCCTGCCACCAGGAATTGCTTTTCGACATAACCATCCCTCCCTCCACAGTATACCTGATGTTACCTGTCCCGCGCAAGAGAATACAAAAAATTTTTTACGGACCTCAAAAAACTATGGAAAACCGCGGTGTATTCTGTTACAATACCAACAGGATCAGGAGGCGATCAAGATGAGTATACGCATCGGTATTATGGGCTACGGCAATCTCGGTCGAGGGATCGAGTGCGCCGTGAAGCAAAACGCGGATATGGAGCTGGCAGCGGTGTTCACCCGCCGTCCGCCCAAAACGGTCTCGGTGCTGACCGAGGGTGTTTCGGTGTACCATGTGGACGACGTCTTGTCTCACAAGGATGAGATCGATGTGCTTATCCTGTGCGGCGGCAGTGCCACCGACCTGCCCCGGCAGACACCTGCCTACGCCCGCCATTTTCACGTGGTGGACAGCTTTGACACCCACGCCCGCATCCCCGAGCATTTCGCCGCCGTAAACGCTGCCGCCACCGACAGCGGACACGTGGCGCTGATCTCCTGCGGCTGGGATCCGGGTATGTTCTCTCTCAATCGTCTGTACGCAGGCGCCATTTTGCCAGACGGCAAGGATTACACATTTTGGGGCAAGGGCGTCAGCCAAGGGCACTCCGATGCCATTCGCCGTATCGACGGCGTGCTGGATGCCAAGCAGTACACCATCCCTCGCGAGGAAGCGCTGGCAGCGGTGCGCGGCGGTGAAAACCCCGACCTCACCACCCGTCAGAAGCATCTGAGGGAGTGCTTTGTAGTGGCCGCCGAGGACGCGGACACCGCTAAGATCGAGCAGGAAATCAAGACCATGCCCAACTACTTTGCCGACTACGACACCGTGGTCCATTTCATCACCATGGAGGAACTGAAACGGGATCACAGCGGCATCCCCCACGGCGGGTTTGTCATTCGGTCGGGGAAGACCGGTTGGAACGGTGAGCACACCCACCTGATCGAATACAGCTTAAAACTGGATTCCAACCCCGAATTCACCTCCAGCGTGCTGGTCGCCTATGCCCGTGCCGTGTATCGGCTGGGTCAGGAGGGCGCCGCCGGTTGTAAGACGGTGTTTGACATCGCCCCCGCGTATTTGAGTCCCCTGTCAGGCGATGAACTCCGCGCCCACTTGCTGTAATGTACCGAGAAAGCCCCCGACGGACCACCGATCCGTCGGGGGCTTTTTGCAATATTATATCTGCCACACCTGCACCTGCCGCTTACATGCGTAGTCCAAAAAACCTCTCGCATTCCCTGTATGCCGCACATACGCGATAAGAAATTCGCAGCTGTCGATGGCCTTTTGATTAGCTTTCACCACCGCCACCCGCGGCGGCACCGCGGTGTCAAAGGGGTACCAGGAGCCGTCGAATTCTGCCGACGGCTCCTCGGGACGAACGGTTGGATGATAGGGCAACAGCAACGTCAACCGCACCTGTGGATGTTGTTTTTTCAGTTGTCGCACCGCCTGGGCTGCCAACCGATCAAAATTGCCATAGTGTCCCACTACAAATTCCTGCACACCGTACGTGACGATATGTGTTTCCACCGCCTGCAACAGCCGCGGCACCACCGTCTCAGGCGCATCCCCATGCCCAATAAAAAAACAACGCATCTAATTCACCTCGACTGTGGGATATATCGTAATTATAGCACATTTTTCGATTTTGCGATATATCCCACACGATTTATCATAAATTTGGGTACACTTTTTACGATAAATCGTAAAGGTGGATGCATATGAGAACGAAAGAGGCCATTGCTAACCGTATATTAGAACTCTGCGAGCACAAACATGTCTCTGTAAACGCCTTGGCAAATATTTCAGGCGTAGCGCCCTCAACTATTTACAGCATGCTGAATGAAAAAAGTAAAAACCCCGGCGTGGTTTCGATCAAAAAACTTTGTGACGGCTTGGAGATCACCGTCCGTGAGTTCTTTGACAGCGACCTGTTTGACGATACTGAACAAGAGATTTGCTGAGATTGCTTTGCTTTAGGTGAGTTAAAAATTTATTGTTTTAGCAAAAAGGAGGGTGACACCATGACAGTCGGCGAAGCAGTCCAACAGCGCATCTTGCAACTGTGTACAGAATACGATATTACCATCAATAAATTAAGCATTATCAGCGGTGTCACTCAGTCCACGGTGAACAACATCATCAGCGGACGTAATAACAGCACCACCGTATCCACGATCAAAAAACTTTGTGACGGCTTGGAGATTACCGTCCGTGAGTTCTTTGACAGCGACCTGTTTGACGACAACGAGCAGGAGATCTGCTGACAACTTACCCGCAATTCGTATAAAACAACCGCCCTGCCGCTGTCGGCAGGGCGGTTGTTTATGTTTCGTGTAAAGTCTCGTGGATCTGTTTACGAATGTCCTTTTGGTGCTCCG
This sequence comes from Clostridia bacterium, assembly GCA_017504645.1. Classification (GTDB taxonomy): domain Bacteria; phylum Bacillota; class Clostridia; order Oscillospirales; family Acutalibacteraceae; genus RGIG3009. The sequence goes on from JAFVQV010000155.1 coordinate 29,385, forward strand.
TTTTCAACTGGCGGTACTGTAAGATCAGTACCTGCTCCTCCGGCGTCAGGTTGGACAAGCGCAATAGCTCCTCGTCCTCCAAAACCAAGGAGTTATCGTGCAGTTGGGTCACGGTGGGCAGTTCATTGCCCAGCAGCCGATCCACCGACAGGCGAAATGCGGCCGCCAAGCGGCACAGCATGGCAGGATCGGGGGAGGTTTTTCCGGTTTCATAGTAGGCATAGGTGGAGCGCTCCACTCCCAGCGCTTGCGCCAGTACCTGTTGGGTCATTCCGCTGTTTTTGCGCAGTATTTTCAGCCTTTGGGCAAACGCTGCCTTGTCGTATTCCCACACGATCTTCTCGCCTCCCTCTCTTTCTTTATTAAACCATACCCGCCCGCTTTTTGCAAGAAAAATGATGCCAAACGGCAAAATTCCCTTGACTACCGGCGGGATGTTTGTTATAATCTACCCGTATGCTACTGTGGCTCAGCAGGTAGAGCAGCTCACTCGTAATGAGCAGGTCGTCCGTTCGAATCGGATCAGTAGCTCCATACGCCCCTCGTCGTCTGACGCGGGGCGTTTTGTTTCACAACACACGAGGAGGGGTTCTGATGCCGAAACGGATCGCCGTGGGTATGAGCGGCGGTGTAGACAGCTGTGCCGCGGTCATTCTGCTGCTGGAGCAGGGGTACGAGGTCGGCGGCGTTACGTTGTGCCTCCATGGCTCTCCCGCCTCTCCCGATATTGAAGACGCGCGGCGCGCCGCCGCCGCATTGGGCATCCCCCACACCGTACTGGATCTGCGGGACACCTTCCGCCGTCAGGTAATGGAGCCCTTCGGCGCCGCCTACGCGGCGGGTGAGACCCCCAACCCCTGTATTCGCTGCAACCGCACCATCAAATTCGGCGCCATGCTGGATTGGGCGCTGGAAAACGGGTACGACGCCATCGCCACGGGCCACTATGCCCGCGTGGAACAAAGCGGTGATCGCTACGTGGTCAGAAAAGCGGCAGACGCCGCCAAGGATCAAAGCTACGTGCTGTATTCCCTCACCCAGCACCAACTGGCACACACCCTACTCCCGTTGGGCGATCGGTTCAAGCCCGATCTGCGAAAGCTGGTGGAGGAACGAGGGCTGTCCCTCTCCCGCAAATCCGACAGTCAGGATATCTGTTTTGTGCCCGACGGGGATTACGTGGGCTTTTTAAACCGCGAACTGGGCATCGTTGGGCAGGACGGCGCTTTTCTCGATCCCGACGGTGCGGTCATCGGCACCCACCGCGGCGTCATCGCTTACACGGTGGGACAGCGCAAAGGCTTGGGCGTCGCGTTCGGTGAACCGCGATTTGTCATCGCCAAGGACGCCGCCGCCAACACCGTCACACTGGGCAGAAACGAGGACACCTTTGCCCCCGCTCTGCTGGCAGACGAGGTCAACTGGATGGCTGTCCCACACCTATCCAACCCCACCGCGGTGCGGGTCAAGACTCGTTATTCTCAAAAAGAGATGGATGCCGTGGTGTATCCGCTAGAGGACGGACGCATCCGCGTGCAATTCGCAGAGCCTTTGCGCGCCATCACCCCCGGACAAGCGGTGGTACTGTATCAGGGCGACACCGTCCTGGGCGGCGGCCGCATCCTCTCCCCTTTATACGACTAAAAACAGGCACCCCGAACCGTGGTTCGGGGCGCCTGTTTGTGTACGGTAAAACCGATTATTTCACCAGTTCGATGATAGCCATTTCGGCAGCGTCGCCGCGGCGAGCACCGGTCTTGATAATGCGGGTATAACCGCCGTTGCGCTCCGCATAGGTGGGAGCGATCTCGTCAAACAGCTTCTTGCAAACCGCCTCTTTGGTCACAAAAGACATGACCAAGCGTTTGTTCGCCAGGGTAGGCTGTTTGGCAATGGTAATCATTTTTTCCGTCATCGCACGCACTTCTTTCGCACGGGTAACGGTAGTTTCAATGCGGCCCTTCTCAAGCAAGAAGGTCACCATAGCTCTCAGCATCGCCATACGGGAAGCGGTAGGTCTGCCGAGCTTTCTGGTTCCGGGCATGTGAATTCACTCCTTTTCAGAATTCTATAGGAACAAGCAATCGTTTGAGCTTATTCCTCTTCGTCGCGCAGACTAAATCCCAACGACGCCAATTTGTTGATAACTTCCTCCAGCGACTTACGGCCGAGGTTACGGACCTTCATCATGTCGTCTTCGGTCTTGTTGATCAAATCCTCAACGGTGTTGATGCCGGCACGCTTCAAGCAGTTGAAGGAACGCACGGAAAGATCCAGCTCTTCGATGGTCATTTCCAGTGCCTTTTCCTTACCCTTGTCGTCCTTCTCAACCATGATGGAATCGCCGGCATAGGTCTCACCGGACAGGTCTACGAACAGCTGCAGGTGCTCGGTGATGATCTTGGCCGCCAGCGAAACCGCTTCCTGAGCGGTGATGGTGCCGTTGGTCCAAACCTCCAGAGCCAGTTTGTCGTAGTCGGTGATCTGACCCACACGGGTGTTGCTCACCGTGTAATTCACTTTGACAACGGGGGTGTAGATCGAATCCACCGGGATCACACCGATCACCGGTTTTGCGATCTGCTTGTTGCGTTCGGCGGGGACATAGCCGCGTCCTTTGTCCAGAGTGATCTCCATGAACAGCTTTCCGCCTTCGCCCAGGGTGGCGATGTGCGTATCGGGCTGCAGGATCTCCACTTCGCTGTCGCATTTGATGGAGCCGGCGGTCACCTCACAGGGACCTTCGGCTTCCACATAGACAACCTTGGGGCCGTCGCCATTGATCTTGAGGATCAAATTCTTGATGTTCAGGATGATCTCGGTAACGTCTTCCTTCACACCTTCGACAGTGGAGAACTCATGCAGCACGCCGTCGATCTTCACGGAAGTGACGGCCACGCCCGGCAGAGAGGAGAGGAGCACGCGACGCAGGCTGTTACCCAGTGTCGTGCCGTATCCACGCTCCAGCGGTTCCACGACGAATTTGCCATAGGTACCGTCAGCAGCCAGATCCAGCGCTTCAATTCTGGGCTTCTCAATCTCAATCATTCAAAAACCCTCCTTTTTATGGGCGGAGATGCACCGACACAGCGTCGGCAGCAACCTCCACAGCAATATCGTTTCAAGCCGCAGCAGCGGCAACAGGTCTTATTTCGAGTACAACTCGACGATAAGGGTTTCCTCGATGGGGAGATCGATGTCCTCGCGGGCGGGGAAAGCGACGATCTTCGCTTCCAGAGCCTCACGGTTCAGGTCCAGCCACTTCGGAACCGGACGATTGCTGTTGGCTTCCACGATGCCCTTCAGGCTGTCCAGAGAACGGCTGCCTTCTTTCATGGCAACGACCTCGCCTGCCTTCGTCAGGTAGGAGGGGATGTTGACCTTGCGGCCATTGACGGTGAAGTGACCCTGAGTCACCAGCTGACGAGCCTGAGCACGAGAGCTGGCAAAGCCCAGACGATAGATCACATTATCCAGACGGGACTCCAACAGGCCGAGCAGGTTTTCACCCGTTACGCCCTGCATTTTGGCCGCCTTCTCATAGTAATGATAGAACTGACCCTCCAGCACGCCGTAGTAACGCTTGGCGTACTGCTTGGTGCGCAGCTGCTTACCATATTCGGAAGCCTTCTTGTTGCGGGCCTGGCCGTGCTGGCCGGGGGCATATCCGCGACGAGAAATGGCGCATTTTCCGGTGTAGCAACGCTCACCCTTCAAAAACAATTTCTGTCCTTCGCGGCGGCAAAGTCTGCACACCGCACCGGTATATCTTGCCATATTGGTTGCACCTCCTGCTTTCTCGAATTATACGCGTCTTCTCTTGGGAGGACGGCATCCGTTGTGGGGGACGGGCGTGACATCCTTGATCATGGTCACGTCCAGACCGGCGGTCTGCAGCGCGCGGATCGCGGCTTCGCGACCGGCACCGGGGCCCTTCACATAAACTTCAACGGTTTTCAGACCATGCTCCATTGCCGCTTTGGCAGCGGTTTCGGCAGCGGTCTGCGCGGCGAAGGGGGTCGATTTCCGCGAACCGCGGAAACCCAGTTCACCGGCGCTCGCCCACGACAGAGCATTGCCCTGCGTGTCGGTGATGGTTACGATAGTGTTATTGAATGTGGACTGGATATGCGCGGCGCCACGCTCAATGTTTTTACGCTCTCTGCGACGGGTGGTAGCCCGCTTCGCACCTGCTTTTGCAGCAGCCATTCTTATCCCTCCTGCTTACTTCTTCTTGTTGGCGATGGTCTTCTTCGGACCCTTACGAGTACGGGCATTTGTCTTGGAACGCTGTCCACGCACGGGCAAGCCCTTGCGATGACGGGTTCCGCGGTAGCTGCCGATTTCGATAAGGCGTTTGATATCGAACGCTACGTTACGGCGGAGGTCACCTTCCACAACGCAGTTGTGGTCGATGTACTCGCGCAGACGGGACACTTCGTCCTCGGTCAGATCCCGCACACGGGTATCCGGATTGACGTTTGCGCCAACCAGGATGTCATTAGCAGTCTTGCGGCCCACGCCGTAAATATAGGTCAGGCCGATTTCAACGCGTTTGTCTCTGGGCAGGTCAACACCAGCTATACGAGCCATAATAGTTTCCTTCCTTTCGGTTTTGCCGCTCTCTTGGGGGCGGCTTCATCGTCAAGATCAGCCCTGACGCTGTTTGTGCTTGGGGTTTTCGCAAATGACCATGATGCGGCCCTTGCGCTTAATGATCTTGCATTTTTCGCAGATTTTCTTGACAGAAGGTCTGACTTTCATGAAAAATACCTCCTCTTGTGCAGTGCACAGGTTTGTCTTTGGAAACAAGGTTTCCTTATTTGGTTCTCCAGGTAATGCGCCCTTTTGTCAGGTCATACGGAGACATTTCGACCGTCACCTTATCCCCCGGCAGGATCCGGATAAAATTCATGCGAAGTTTTCCGGAAATGTGTGCCAAGATCTGATGACCGTTGGCAAGCTCTACCTGAAAAGTCGCATTCGGCAGGGCCTCGACGACGACGCCCTCCAGTTCGATTACATCCGCTTTGGACATGTGGTTCCTCCCTCTTGTTACGGCATGGTCAGTATCACGGGCCCGTCCTTGGTGATGGCAACGGTGTGCTCAAAGTGAGCCGACAGTTTGCC
>JAFVQV010000156.1 GCA_017504645.1 Clostridia bacterium
ACCGAATTCACCGCGGAGGAGCGTGTGTCACTGGCAGAAACGCTGCGCCGCACCACCGGTATGCTGGACAGTCTGTTCGGCTTCAAATTCCCGTACATGATGTGCATGTATAACGAACCGGTAAACGGTGAAGATGTTTCGGATATTTACCATTTCCACATTGCGTTCTATCCGCCTATGCGCAGCGCGGATAAGATCAAATATAACGCCTCCAGTGAAACGGGTGCCTGGGCGCACTGCAACCCCACCTGCCCCGAGGATACCGCCGAAGAGCTTCGCCAGGCATACAAACGGTTCATGGAAAAGCAATAAGTTACATAAGAAAGCGGGATACCCTTCACAGGGTATCCCGCTTTCCTATATAATGAAAAAGGAGATGTTCCTTTTCGGAACATCTCCTTTGACAGACGAACTAAATCAGTTCTCGCCCTTCATGCTGGCAAAGCACTCGCTGCAGTACACGGGACGGTCCTCGCGCGGCTTGAAGGGAACCTTCGCTTCCTGACCGCAGTTGGCGCAGATCGCCGTGTGCATCTCTCTCTCGGGTCTGGCAGCGTTCTTACGCGCATCGCGGCAAGCCTTGCAACGCTGGGGCTCGTTCACAAACCCTTTCTCGGCATAGAACTCCTGCTCACCGGCGGTGAACACAAATTCGGCGCCGCATTCTTTGCAGACCAGAGTTTTGTCTTCGTACATTGTTTTTACCTCGCTTTAAAATGATGTTGAGTTTGCCCCGCACGAATTGAGACGGAACCTGTGACGATACGCGTTCTCATTAAGCTACTAAGGCATATCGCTAAACGGCTGTGCCGTAAAAGCCAATTAAAAGACAGCGGCATTTGCTAATTTGCGGCGTAAGCGCTGCAGCGCGTTGTCCACCGCTTTGGTTTCGATGTTGAGCCGCCGGGCGATCTCACGATACGAGTAGGAGGCAAGATACAACCGCAACACCTGATATTCTACGGGTGTGAGCACAGAACCGATACGGCCGTACAAGGCCGCCAGTTCTTCCCTTCGTTGCAACAGCACGGCGGGATCCGCGCCGTTATCACCCACCTGGTCGTAAGGCTCGTCCCCCTCGGGGGCAACCACCTCACCGCTCCCGCCACGGCGCAGGGCCGAGATCATGCGATTGCGGGCACAGGCATACGCATAGGTGCGAAAGGACACAGCCCCATCCGCACGGTAGGTACGCACCGCCCCTAACAGTGAGAGCAAGCCTTCCTGTACCAGATCCTCCGTTTCCATCTGCTGGGAACGGAATTTTCGGGACAGTCGCTTGAACATGGGCAAGCAACGGGAAACCAAGTGCATAAACGCTTCTTCGCTGTTTTGCCGTGCCAATGAGACCAGCTGTTCATCGCTCATGCTTTCCGTATGCTGTTCGGCAGGAAAAGCACCCAAAGGCGATCACCTCAAACGAATTTACGTACATACACCCGTAACTATTTTACAGTATATCGTTCGTTTTTTTAATTGTCAATACTTTTTTTAAAAAATATTATTCAATTTGTGGAAAATTAGTAACATAATGTCAAAAACTTTCTGTTATTTGCATAAATTTACAGTTTTCGACCTTATTTTTTGGATAAATATTGGTGGATAGACGCCGCCGCCTTTTTGCCGGCACCCATCGCCAGTATAACGGTAGCAGCGCCGGTAACCGCGTCTCCGCCGGCGTATACGCCCTCACGGGTGGTCTGAAGCGTCTCCTCGTTCACAATAAGGCAGCCTCGGCCATTGGCCTCCAGCCCCGGTGTAGTGACGCGAAGCAGCGGGTTAGGTGTATTGCCGATAGCCGCAATGATCATATCCACCGGCAGCTGATAATTACTGCCGAGAATCTCTCGCGGACGGCGGCGACCGGAAGCGTCCGGCTCACCCAGTTCCATGGATACACATTCCAGTGAGGTGACAAAGCCCTTTTCATCGCCGTGCACTGCCACCGGTGCCGTCAGGAACAAAAACTCGATTCCTTCCTCCTTGGCATGGTGGACCTCCTCCAAGCGAGCGGGCATCTCCTGCTCCCCGCGTCGATAGACAATGTATACCTTTTCAGCACCCAACCGTTTGGCGCAACGTGCCGCATCCATCGCCACGTTACCGCCGCCTACGACCGCCACGCGGTTACCCCGCTGTACAGGCGTATCGTAATCGTCCCGATAGGCTTTCATCAGATTAATACGGGTGAGAAATTCGTTGGCAGAGGAAACGCCCAAAAGTCCCTCACCGGGAATACCCAGAAAACTGGGAAGTCCTGCGCCGCTGCCCACGAAGATCGCTTCATAGCCCTGCTCGAACAACTCGTCAATATCCACGATCTTTCCCACCACCATATTGGTGCAGATCTCCACGCCGGCAGCTTTCAGCGCATCGACCTCTTTTTGCACGATGGCTTTGGGCAAACGAAATTCCGGAATACCGTACATCAGCACACCGCCCGCTGTGTGAAACGCTTCAAAAACCGTGACCGTATATCCCAATCGGTTCAGATCACCCGCACAAGTCAAGCCCGCAGGGCCGGAACCCACAACTGCCACACGGTGACCGTTACGCGGCGGCTCAGTTTGGGGCTTGGCAGCTTTGTTCATGTGCCAATCGGCGGCAAAGCGCTCCAGACGACAGATTGCCACCGCTTCGCCTTTGAGGCCGCGCACGCACTTGGATTC
>JAFVQV010000157.1 GCA_017504645.1 Clostridia bacterium
ACACTCTTTAGCCGTGGAGAAGATCGCCGACACGCCCGCGACCGTACCGCCGTAATAGTTAACCGCTTCAATGGCTGCTTCCACCGTTTTGCCGGACGCCACCGATACCGCCAGGATCATCACATGCTTGCCCGCAATCATGGGGATGATGTTGTCACGGAACAGCAGTTGGCTGCCGTTGGTGGTTTCGGGCGTTACCACATAGATGGATTTATGGGCATTCATGTTGATAAAGTCCGCCTTGGACAGACTGTCTGCCAAGCAAGCACCGATCACCTCCGTGCCGTCGAGACAAAGGATGGTATCTACCACCGTATCCGCATAGTAATAGGAGCACAATTCCTCCGCCACGGCTCTTGCCTCCGAAAGACGCGCCTTCTGCGATACCACATCAATGTAGTAGTTGCTGTGACAGTTACTGGTAGCAAAATGGCCCATTGCAACACGCAGATACAGATTGTTCCGCTTGGTCGCATATTTCATGATGTGCAAAGTCGGCATACTTGTTTCCTCCTCGGTTTGGTCTTTGATACCAGTTTACACCATTTCCCGCTTCACTGCAAGTATAATCTTTCAACATAGTAAAATAAAGCCCACCGGCTTTTACAAACCGTCGGGCTTTATGACTTTATTTTTTAAAACTATCCAGCAGCCGAATAACCTCTTCCAGTTCACTCGGCTTGATCTTATCGGCAGGTTTGCCTGCCAATACACAATCCGTGAAATAACGGATCTCGTTAGCGTAGGGGCCCAAATCGGGCAAGCCCAGCACATCGGGGCTGTTCCCCTCCTGCTCCATCAACTTGATCACCCGACCGTCTCGCAAGTACGCAACCAACACGCCCTGATTAAAAGAAACCACCGCGTCCTCAAACTGAAAACGGAAAGACGAAGAAAAGGGATATCGTCCGGCGTACCAGGACGCCTCACAGGTGATAAAGAAATCGTCATAAGTATAGGTGGCCATCATGTAATCTTGGTCAGCGCGAAGAGAACGGTTAGCGGTAATAGCGTTCGGTTTGCCCAGCATGTACACCAGAAAATCCAAGTCGTGGACATGCAGATCGTACAGCACCAAGCCACTGCGCTTTTCATCGCTCATCCAGCCATCCCAACTCCAAAGGGGCCAAGCGTTCAGACGACACATGGTGCCGGAAAGCAGCTTGCCGTACCGTCCATCCTCATAAATGGCTTTTACCAGTTCAAACTCCGCCCAAAAGCGTAGCACATGGGCAACCATAAAGCACACCCGATTGCGTTTTGCCGCGTCGTAAACGCGCTTCACGTCTTCCATCTTTAAGGAAATCGGTTTTTCACACAGCACATGGATGCCGCGATCCATGACACGGATCGCTGTATCGGCATGCAGATAGGTGGGCAAACAGATATCCAAAATATCCAGCTGCTCGTTTTCCAGCATGGTATCCAGATCGGTATAGCACCGTTTGGAATCCCTATACTCTTCCATGCGTTCGGGACGAACATCGCACAAGGCACACAGTTCCACATCCTCCATGGCATCCCATGCGGGAATGTGGGCACCGCTGATACCGCCGACACCTATCAGACCAACTTTCAACATAGGTGTCACCCTCCGTACACTTCTGCGATGATGTCGCTGAGATATTCCTTGGCATACAGGATATCCGCCAGCTGCTGCTCACCCTCGATCTCGCGTTCGATGGTGACATGGGAATCGTAACCCAGCTCATGCAGCTTTACGAACAGCGCCTTAAAATCCACCTTACCGTCACCCAAGCGGGTCTCCTTACCCAGTTCGTGACCGTTAGTGGGATAAACGCCGTCCTTGGCATGCAGGTTGCGCACATACTTACCGAACACATCCAAGGCGTCCACCGGATTGGCGCGGCCGTACAGGATCAGGTTGGCGGTATCCAAGTTTACGCCAAGATTATCCGTACCCACCTGTTCGAAACAGCGCAGCAGGGTAACAGGTGTTTCCTGACCGGTTTCAAACAGGAGATACTGGCCGTTTTCTTTCAAATGCGTTGCTACGGTACGCACCGCCACACAGAACGGAGCAAAATTGGGGTCGTACGGGTTTTCCGGAATGAATCCCATGTGCGTCACCACATCGGTAATGCCCAGCTTTTTGGCAAAATCCGCACCGTCACACAAATTCTTGATCCGCATGGGACGATACTCCGGCGGAACCAGCCCCAGCGTAACCTGTCCGTCGTAGAAGTTCCACACAACGGGCCCTTCCCAGCCACACCAAAACGCCGATGGGGTCACGCCGTACTCCTGCAGCATGGCAGAAAGCTTTTCGGCGTATTCCTCCGTCCAAAGCACAGGTTCCCAGGAAAGCAGTTGGCAGCTGTCAAATCCGCTGTCGCGCAAGGTTTTAAATTTTTGAGGCATTTCCTCAATGGAGGATAATGTTACACAAGTACCGATTTTCACAGCGCATTATTCCTTTACAGTTGTTTTTAATTGAAGAGATCACACGATATGAAGTCCGCGGTCAGCACCCACACGATCCAGTGTGTATTCGTTCTCCACGATATCGGTACGGCAAACAAACTTTCCGTTGGTAAAATCGGGGAACGCTACCGGTGCGCCGCCCATAGCAATGGACTGTTCGCTAAGGGCTGTCACGCACATATAGGTCGCTGCATCGTACACATCGATGGGCGGGTGGGAATTGGTGCGTACCGCTTCCAAAAACGCCGCAAACACCAAATGGTCAATACCACCGTGCATATCGTCAGCAACGCCGTCTTTCCATAAAGGATGCTCATATTCGGGATAGTTGGTTTCGTTCCCCCACTGCGTTTTCCAGTTTCCTTCGACCTTGTCATCGTAGGTCTTATCCAGGAAAATACTGGCATTTTCCTCAAAGCAACCGCCTCTGGTACCACGCACGGTAAAACCGCGGCAGTAGTAACGGGGAAGCGTGGTATCCAACGTCAAAATAACGGTCTGACCACCACTGCAGGTCAGCACGGTGGTCACAATGTCACCCTGCGTAAAGTCTACGCCGTACAACGGATGCTCGGGCCCACCCTCCTCGGTAACATATTCCTTGAGGCCCTTCGCAGAGGACGAAAAGGAGGAGAGAGTCAAAAATTTGTTGCCGTTATTGATATCCAGCAGCTTGGCGATCGGGCCCAGCTCATGAGTAGGATAATTTTCACAATTACGAGTCATATAGTTTTTCACACGATAGGCGCGATCCTTACCATGCGCTTCCAGGAAAGACTTGCGTAGATCGTGTCCGTAGGCTCCGCTGCAGTGGACGATCTTACCCAATACGCCCTTGCGCACCATGTTCAGTGCACGCAGTTCCCGTTGACCATAGCAGCAATTTTCCAGGAACATACACTCCGTTCCGGTCTCCTCATAGGCCTTCACCAAATCGTAGCATTCCGCCACGGAATAGGTGCCGCCCACCTCCATGCCGGCATATTTCCCAGCCTTCATAGCGGCGATGGCAATCTCCGTATGTACCTCCCAGTCAGTGGCAATGTACACCGCTTCCACGGTATCCATCTTCAGTATCTCGCGATAATCGGCCGTCACAAACGGACGAGGTGCGCCGGACTTTTCCACCTTGTCCGCCGCTGCTTGTGCGCGTTCCACGCGAATGTCGCAGACAGCCACGATTTCCACTTCATCCTGTTGCATGGGAATCAGCACATCATCTAGTACGCAATTACCGCGCTCTCCAAAACCCGCTACTGCCAACCGAACCTTTTTCTTCATGATAATTCCTCCCGACGCTTTATTTTAATTCAACATGTAACACTTCATCCTGAACATAGTCATATCGACCGTGCTCGTACAATTCGCCTTGTCTTCTCTCTGCTCGACGAATGTTTTTCGCTTTAACACCACATATGGGGACTCCATTATGTAGATATGATA
>JAFVQV010000158.1 GCA_017504645.1 Clostridia bacterium
GGGCTTTGGTGCCCTCGGTGGTGGGGGCCTCGGTCTCGGTACCGGTGGTGGTAGCAGGGGCCTCAGTTTCGGTGGTGGTACCCTCCGCCTCGGTGGTCGTGGTGGTGCCCTCAGTCTCGGTGGTGGTCGTGGTGATGGTGGTCGTGGTGTTCTCGCCCTTGTCGGCGTTGTCGTCGGCGGGCTTCTGGGCGCCGCAGGCGCACAGGCCGAACATCATGGTCACGGCCAGCAGAAATGCTACGGTTCTTTTCATTACGGTTTCCTCCTTACATTTTCACAAACGGTTTGTCGGGATCAATCCCAGGACAACTGCCCGTCGTTGAACAGGTTGTCGTCCAACGCGGTGGTGGTCGTGGTGGGAGCTTCGGTGGTGCTTGCGCCCTTATTATTCTTGTCGGCGTCCTTGTTGCCGCAGGCGCACAGGGCAAAGGCCAGAGCCAAGGCCAGCACCAAGCAGAGTATACGCTTGGTCAGCTTCATAGCGAATTCTCCTTTCTTATCATAGGATTGCTTCCCTATCATAACGGAATAGGAAGAAAAAGTCAAGCGTAGGAGCCGTTTTATATCTTTTCTTCGCGGAACCCATCCGGCCACAGGGTCAGCAGGGTGTCAAACCCCGCCTTTTTGGCCATCTCCACCGCCAGGGGGAAGGCGCAGTCGATGGTGTCGACGGCGTGGGTGTCCGCGCCGAGGATGATCCTGCCGCCCATCTCCCGCAGTCCGCGGAGGAGGAAATCGGCGGGATAGGGAATCTCCCGCCACTTTCGGCTGATGGCGCCGGTGTTGATCTCCACCACGGGGGTCACCGCTACCACCTGCTCCAGCGCCTCCAGCGCCATACGGCGGTAGGCGGGGTTCTTCTCGTCGATGACCGAGAACTTGGTCAGTACGTCAAAGTGCCCCACGATGGTGGGTTTTGTCCGCTTCACGTGGGCGACCAGCTCGTCAAAATAATCCTTGGCAAACACCAGCTGGTCACCGCCGCACTCTCGTTCGATGCATTCTCGCTGCAGGCTCTCGGCGTGGTCGATGCCGTAGAATCGGTCTTCGTACACCAGCTCGTGGACCGATCCGAGGAAATAGTCCACCTGCTCAGTGATGGCGGGGTCGGAGTGGGAGTCCAGCTCGATGCCACGCATAATCGCGATCTGGCCCGCGTATTTCTCCTGCAGACGGGAGAGCTCTGCCAGATAGGCGGGATAATCCGCTACCCGCATACAGTAATCCTGATAGGGGGAATCGCTGTGATCGGTAAAGCCGATGCAGGGCATTCCCAAACGGATGGCGGCCTGCACCATCTCCTCCATGGTGTTTTTGCCGTCGGAGAAGGTGGTGTGGCTGTGATAACCGCAATAGTTCATCGTTCAACACCTCTTTCGCATCAATGTATGCGCCTATTTTAGCACAGTTTCCCATCCTGCGCAACGGAAAAACGAAAAACGGGCGCTAAAAAAGAACGCCTCTCTCCGTCCGATGGCGGAGAGAGGCAACGCTTATTCGTACAGCGGGATGGTGATGCTGCGGGTGTCGGTGGTGGGGTTGGGGCCGATGAGATAGGACACGGTCACCGTTTTCTTGTCGGTGTGCAGCCTGCCGTTGGCAATGGAGTAATCGCCATCGGTGTAGACGTTTGCCAGCGGATACTCCTTGTAGTAGGCTTTCTTATCGAACAGGTCCTGCACGATGATAGCGGTGTCGTCGGCATTGCAGTAGGCCACGCGGACACCGTCGGTGTCGATGGCGCCGTGGAAGGCATCGGAGATGCGTCCGTTTTTCTCGTCGCAATAGACGGTCTCACCGACGGTATAGCCCTGCTCATTGGATTTGAAATACACCAGCGTGAGGCTGTCGTTGGCAGGCATTTTGACAGGCTCCATCGGCAGCTTGTCTTTTTTGAGGAGCAGCTCGTTTTTGGCGTCGTAGATGGCATAGCTGTAGGTGTCGCCGCTTTTATACAGCTGATACCGCAGCTTGCTGCCGGAGGTGCCCGCGTTGGTGGCGCCGTGGTTGTGGCCGTCGCCTTCGTAGTGACCGCCGCTGTTGGCGGAGGAGTGCTCGTTGGCGTGGTTATGGCCGGCGTGGGGATCGCTGCCCGCCTGAGACAGGGCGGCGCGGGATACCACGGCAAGGCCGATCAATAAAGCAGCGGCCAGCAGCACGCACAAGAGGGCGGTGCGTTGCTTGCGGGTGATGCGGCGGCGCTTGGTGCTCTTTTTCTTTTCATAGGGGTTGACGGTCTTCTTCATATTCATTCTCCTTGTCGGCTGTTGTCATTCCTTATTATAGTCTACATTTTGCAAAAAGGCAAGTTTTTTGTTGATTTTGCTTGCGGGATAGGTTATGATATAGGATGTCTGTTGTATTTATTATTATATATCCTTTATATATAGCGCAAACGATACGAGGAGGTGTTTGCGTTGCCTGCTTTTTTTAATTCCCGAGATCTACAATATCGCGCTCCCTTCGGGGCGGTGGCGGAGAATACCGTTGTCACCTTGCGGGTGTGTATGCCCCGCGATTGGGGTTGCCACGGCGTGGCGCTTTTTGTCGTGCGCGATGGCCAATTGGCACAAGAGTATTCTTGCCGTTGGGACGGGATGAACGGCGACAGCCACGAGTGGTGGCGTGTGGAGTTTACTCCCTCCGAGGCGGGCATTTACTGGTACGCTTTCCATCTGGAGGTGGCGCTGGGCAGCGGTTGGCTGGTGCGCCAAGCTGATGGAACAGCCGCCTATTCTCCCAATGTGGATGGTCCCCGCTGGCAGCTCACCTGCTACGAGGCAGGGTTCACTACCCCTGATTGGCTGGCTGGCGGCATCCTCTACCAGATTTTCCCCGATCGCTTTGCTTTTTCGGGTGAGCCTAAGGAGGGGGTGCCCTCCGATCGGGTGATGCATACCGAGTGGGCGGAGCAGCCTGAGTGGCGCCCTGACCAAAACGGCCGCGTGTGGAACAATGATTTTTTCGGCGGTGATCTTAAAGGCATCGAGCAAAAACTGGATTACCTGCAGTCTTTGGGAGTCACCTGCATTTACCTTAATCCCATTTTCGAGTCCCATTCCAATCACCGCTACGACACGGCGGATTACAGTCGCATCGATCCTTTGCTGGGAGACGAGTCGGATTTCGCATCTCTCGCCGCTGCGGCTAAGGAGCGAGGCATCCGTGTGATGCTGGACGGCGTGTTCAGCCATACGGGGGCTGATA
>JAFVQV010000019.1 GCA_017504645.1 Clostridia bacterium
GAAGATGTCCGTTTTTATGTGGAAGTTTCCACTGACATCGATGCAGGGGCGGGTGGGGTCTATCGCCTTGGTAACATCATAGACCAACGCAATGGCGGGGTCAAATTGCTTTCGCCCTCCCTGATCCCAGGTCTCATTGCGGGGGCACCAGCCCACGATGGAGGGGTGGTTGAAATCTCGCTGAACCTCCTCGATCCATTCAGGCAGAATGCCATAAATGTGATCTGCGTAGCTGTGATCCAACCCCCAATCGGGATATTCACCCCACACGATATAGCCCAGCTTATCTGCGTAATACAGAAAGCGTTCCTCAAAGATCTTTTCGTGCAAACGGGCACCGTTGAAGCCCAAAGCCAAGGAACGCTCAATGTCCCCGAGGAGTTCCGTATCCGTCGGCGCGGTGTAGATTCCGTCGGGGTAGAAGCCCTGATCCAGGATTAAGCGCTGGAACACGGATTTTCCGTTGATGAGGAATTTGTGGCCATCCAATCGGACTTCGCGCAGACCGAAGTAGCTTTGCACGTTGTCGGTGCCAAAGTAAAACTGCACATCGTACAGATTACCTTTGCCCACTTCCCATAGATGCTTTTCTCTAAGGGGTACGGTAAACGACAAGATGCCTGCCGCGTTGCTGACGGCGTAGTCGCCCATAGGCTTACCCTCAAAGGAAATATGGCAGGAAAAATCGCCGCTTCCGCATAGAGAAGCTTCCACCGTCACGCTGCCGTCGGCAATGTTGGGGTAATACTTGACAGAGCGAATGTGGGTAGTTGGCAAAAACTCCAGCCACACGGTCTGCCAAATGCCTGTCGTACGGGTGTACTGAGCGCCGCGGGATTGATAAGCGGCGCACTGCTTGCCGGAGGGAATCAAACGATTGCGGTTGTCATCCTGCGCATAGACCGTGATCTCATTTTCACCGTCGCGGAGCGCGTCGGTGATATCAAAGGTGAAAGAAGCATAGCCGCCCTTATGCTCACCCACGAAGGTGCCGTTGACAAATGCTCGGCAATGATAATCGACAGCACCGAAATGAAGAAGGGTTTTGCCGTCGCCTTTTTGCAGGGTGACGTTGCGCTTATACCACACACCGCACATGAAATCCTTGTTCTGCACACCGGACAATTTGCTTTCGGGACAGAAAGGGACGGTGATGCTGCCCGAAAGTGCGACACCTTCGTTTTGCATGCCTCGCTCCTCACCACTGCGGGCACTGTCAATTTCAAACTGCCATTCTCCGTTCAGATTACACCACCGGGAACGCACAAACTGCGGACGGGGATATTCAGGTCTCGGAATTTGCATAAAGTACGCCTCCTTTTGCTTCCATCATAGCAGCACAGACGGGAAGATAAAATATAAATTTATATTATTAAATTGACATATCCTACTGAAATATCGTATACTGTTTTCGGTGATGACAGATGTTGTTGGACAGTATTCGGCACGATTGGCCGGAAAAGGCTGGGTTTTTCATTTCGCGCCCGGTAGGATATCCCATCTACACGTTTTTGCACTTTTCCAGCCCTATTCAGATACGAATCGGGGATGTGGTGACCAATGCGCGTGCGGGTGCCTGCATTTTGTATTCTCCCGGTGAGCCGCAATGGTTCCGTTCGGAGGCGGATATCATCCATAACTGGATGCACGCAGGGGAAGAGTTGAGCCTCCTTCTGGAACGGTTTCCCATTCCGCAAAATCAGATTTTTTATCCCCATGATACGGTCTTTATCTCTGAGATCTTCCGCAAGATCGAGGTGGAGCATTTTTCCGACGATCCGTATAAAGAAGAACTCATCGACGGCTATATAACTGAATTTTTTATCAAGCTGACCCGTGCGTTGCAGTCGGATGCACCTTCTGCGATAGTGCATCGTGAGATTCGGCAAAAAATGCGCGCGGTGCGCCGACACATTCTGTCCTGCCCAGAGCAAAAATGGTCGGTGGCTGAGATGGCGCGGCTTGCCGCACTGAGCCCCTCTCGTTTTCATGCGGTGTATAAAACGCTGTTTGCCACCTCTCCCATGCAGGATGTGATTGATGCCAGGATCAACTATGCTCAAACCTTGCTTTTGTCGGATGAAACGTGGACATTACCCATGGTAGCAGAAAAACTGGGGTATAACGATCAATATCATTTTATCCGTCAATTCAAAGCCATGACCGGTATGACGCCTAGTGCTTTTCGCAAAGCGAACCGCTGATGCATGAAAAAAGAAACCCCACACCGAGTTGGTGTGGGGTTTCTTTGGTGGACGTTAACGGACTCGAACCGCTGACCCTTCGCACGTCAAGCGAATGCTCTACCAGCTGAGCTAAACGTCCATGCTTTTCGCAACGAGTGTTATTATATCGAAAAGAAAAGCACTTGTCAAGAGGTTTTCACGGGATTTTCCGGGTTTTGTGTTATTTTCCGATGCGGCGAATGAGGTAGGGGACGGCGCTTTCAAAGTTGACACCGTAGGTGTTGTGGTTGGGTTCCTCTTCGGTCAGACGGATACATTCCACCGTGTAATCGGCAGCCACCTTCAACGCTTCATCCAGGTCCATGCCGTTCATCAGTGCGCCCACGCAGGTGCTGGCAAAGATATCGCCTGTACCGTGATAGCTGGCGTCGATGCGCTTGTGGAAATACGACGAGAATCGATCCGCAGCCGCGTCGTAGGTCATGATGCCTACCATGCCCGGTTGATAGGATACACCGGTAAGCACTGCTTTTTTGGCCCCCAACGCGCACAGACGGCGCAGTACATCCTGCACATACGCTTCGTCATAGGTTTCTTGATAGGGAATACCCAGCATATAGGCGGCCTCCGTCATGTTCGGGACAATGATATCGGCCTTGCCGCACAGCCTTGCCATTTCGGCGGCAAATTCCTCGGTGAAGCCGGTATAGAGCTTGCCGTTGTCGCCCATAACGGGATCCACGAAGATCAGGTTTTCCTCCGTCTTGAATTCGTCAAAGAACTCCGACATCAGCCGCAGCTGTTCAAAGGAACCCAGATAACCGGTATAGATGGCATCAAACTTGAAGTTTTCTTGCTTCCAGTGCTCGGAGATAGGGGTGATGTCCTCCGTCAGATCGCGAAAGGTGAACCCTTTAAACATGGTATGGGTGGACAGGACGGCAGTGGGTACGACAGCGGCCTCCACGCCCATGGCAGAAATGATGGGCAGTGCCACGGTCAGCGAGCATTTACCCACACAGGAAATGTCTTGAATGGTGACGATGCGTTTCATGGGAACTCCTTTCTTCAGACAACAGGAATACAATGGATTTTCTTTGCCACTCATTTTAACGCGAAAATAGGAGGTTGTCAATAGTCTGCACTTGTCATAGAACCGAAAAATATAAAAGAAAACCGCGGTTCGTCTTGTCAAACCTTGAAAAGTTGTGTATAATCAAATCATCACATGGGAAAGGGCGGTAGTGTTGGACGGTCTGCGCTATGAAAACAAATATTACATCAGCCGTGCCGCTTATGCTCAGCTGCGTACCCGCATTGCTGCCGGGCTGGAAAGGGACGCACATATTGTTCATCCTGACGGGCGGTATTTGATCCGTAGCTTATACTTCGACGATTACCTGCAAAGCGGGTTGCTGGATAAGGTGGAGGGCGTGGAAAAGCGGGAAAAATTCCGTATCCGCTTTTACGACCACGACGATTCCTTTATTCGCTTGGAGGCTAAGCAGAAACTGGGTCAAATGACGCGAAAGCTGTCCGCGCCACTTACCCGCGAGCAGGTAGACCGCATTTTGGCAGGGGATACCTGGTGGATGCTGGAAAGTGAGCATGCACTCATTCGCAACTTTTACTTAAAGTTGCGCACTCGCTTGCTTCGCCCTGCCGTGATTGTGGATTACGATCGGGAACCCTATGTGTTTCAGGATGTACGCATCACCTTTGATATGGATTTGCGCAGTGGGGTGTACGACTGTAACCTGTTTAACAAGGATCTGTTTACGGTTCCGGTACTGCCGGGGGACAGAATGGTGCTGGAAGTCAAGTACGACGACGCGCTGCCCTATGCGGTGCGTAAGCTGCTGGGCACGGTGCCCCTTGCCCGCAGCGCCATTTCCAAATACGAATTATGCCGCAGTTTGCAATAACGGAGGAATGTAACGATGAGCTTTTTGGATATGATCAAAAACAGTGTGATCAGTCAATTTAACACCGGTGTGTCAATGGAACAGATGCTGTTTTCACTGTTGTCGGCATTTTTAATGACACTGTTCATTCTGTTCATTTACCACCGCACCTTCCGCGGAGTGCTGTTCTCCAAGGGTTTTGCCTTTTCGCTGATTTTGTTGGGCATGATCACTGCGGTGGTCATCCGCACCATCAGCTCTAACCTGGCGCTGTCGTTAGGTATGGTCGGTGCGTTGTCCATTGTGCGCTTCCGTACCGCGGTAAAGGATCCGGTGGATACCATTTTCATGTTCTGGGCGATCGCCGCCGGTATCATGAGCGGTGCAGGCCTGTATCTGCCCGGTACCATCGCCTGTTTGGTGGTGGGTGTGCTGTATTATGTGGTGTGCCTGTTCTCTCAAAAGACCAAGAGCCCGTATTTACTGATCGTGCGGTACGACCCTGCCGCCAACGCGGCACTGAAAAAAACGCTGCGTACTCTGCCGAAATATCGGGTAAAATCCCGCACCCTGACCCGTAACGGTGCAGAATTGACGGTGGAGTTGACGCTGAAGACCGATGAGATGGGTCTGATCGATGCCGTGCTCGCCACCGAGGGTGTCACCGACGCCAGTTTGGTCAGCTACGAAGGCGAATTCGGTCTGTAATAAGAAAAGAAAACCGCCCGACAGGGCGGTTTTTTTATGCTTGTTCCAATTCTTCCAGCAAGGCTTGTGCCTGCTCCCATTCGTCCATCAACGCTTCCAGCTCTGCATTTTTTGTGTCCAGCTGTGTGCTGAGCTCCAGCACACGGTCGTACTGGGCCGCGATGTCCGGTTGTTCCAGTTGCGCGTGCAGGTCGGCGATGTCCTCTTCACAAGCAGCGATGCTTTCCTCACAGCGACGCACACGAGTGGCGGTCTTGCGCTTAAGGGATTCATGCTCTTTGCGCTTTTGATAAGCATTCTCTCTTGCGGGCGCTGTCGCCTGAACCACGGCAGGGGAGGCGAGGGTTGCACGCTGCTCGGCATAGGCGTCGTAATTGCCGAGATACGAGGTGCATCCCGTTTCTTCTAAATGCAGGATGCGGTTGGCCATACGGTTGATAAAATAGCGGTCGTGGGAGACGATGAACAGCGTCCCCTCGTACCCCGTCAGTGCATCCTCCAGCGCCTCACGGGAGGCGATGTCCAAATGGTTGGTAGGCTCGTCCAATAATAACAGATTGTCGTGCGCCAGCATAAGTTTGAGCAGTAGAAGCCGTGCTTTTTCGCCGCCGCTGAGCTGAGCCACGGGCTTGAACACCTCGTCACCGCGGAACAAAAACGCCGCCAAGGCGTTGCGCAGTTCGGTTTCGGTCAGCTTCGGGTACGTATCCCATAATTGTTCGATGGCAGTCTTTTCGGGATCAAGATCCGCTTGTATCTGGTCATAATAACCGAGGGAGACCTTGGCGCCCAAACGGATATATCCGCCCCGCGGTTGCAGCTCGCCCGTAATGAGCCGCAATAGAGTAGTTTTGCCGCAACCGTTGGGACCCAGTAAGAAAACGCGCTCACCTCGCCGTAACTGAAAATTCACATCTGTAAACAGGTTGTCTCCGAAGCCCATGGCGAGCTCGCCCACGCTGAGCACCTCGTTGCCGCTGACTGTCGCTGCCGAAAATCCAAAGCGGATGGTGGACTGCGCTTCCTCGGGACGCTCCTGCTGTTCCTTCATGCGCTCCAGCCGTTTTTCGCGGCTCTCCGCGGCGCGGACGGATTTTTCACGGTTCCACTGCTTAAGCAGGGCGATATTTTCTTCCAATTTTTTGATCGCTTTTTCGGTGGATTTATAATGATGGCGGGCGATCTCGGCGTCCTTTTCGCGCTTTTCACGATGGGCGGAATAGTTGCCGTTGGTGCAGTAAAGTGTTCGATGAGCGATCTCCATGGTACGGGTAGTGACTCGATCAAGGAAATAGCGGTCGTGGGAGATGACAATGACGGCACCGGTGTAAGCCCGCAGAAATCCCTCCAGCCATTCCACCGCTGCGATATCCAGATGGTTGGTGGGCTCGTCCAGCAACAGTAGATTGGCATCGGACAGCAGTAATCGTCCCATGGCGATCTTGGAACGCTGGCCGCCGCTTAAAGTGGACACGGGTTGCTGAAATACGCTTTCATCAAAGCCCAAGCCCGTTAGCGTAGAGCCTACGCGGCTTTTGTAATACAGGCCACCGCGCGCCTCCAGTTCCTCTTGTAAGAGATGCTGCTTTTCGATGAGCGCCGCGTTCTCGCCCGCGGATAATTGCCGATTGATGTCCGCCAATTCCCGTTCCATGCGGCGCAGTGGCTCAAAGACGCTTTCCACCGCCTCCCACACGGTCATATCGGAATCCTGCAGGGTGTGTTGCTCCAGATACCCCAGGCGGGTATTCTTGGCTGTCAGCACCTCGCCCTCGTCGGCGGTTTCCGCGTTCATGAGAATACGAAACAGGGTGGATTTTCCGCACCCGTTTACGCCCACAAGACCGATCTTGTCGTGTTCACTTACCTCAAAGGTGATTTTGTCGAACAGACATCGGTCGCCGAAATATTTACTTAAGCGGTGAACGGACAGAGCGGTCATGGCAGCGGTTCCTTTTTGTGAAATTTTCCTTAATTATAGCAGGCTTCCGCTTGCCCTGCAAGGAAAATCCTGCTATACTGAAAATAATTATTATTCAAACAGATCCCGCTTGGTTCCCTTGTTGGTTTTCAAATACACATGCAACGTATTTTGGCTGTCGCAGGTGGCGAGAAAGACATCGCGTATCGGCGGCATTTTCTGCCGATGCAGCTGCTTTTGTAACCACGTTTCGTCATTGCCGGTAGCCTTTAAATTGTCCCGCAGCAGCGTGCCGTCCAAAATGACGGTGAGTTCCGGTCGCTCCCGCGGCGGTGTCAATTCCAGGTCCGACGGCGTGGCGGGTCTGGCTGTTGCCGTGGGAAGGATGCTGAGCTGGCCGTTGGATTCCAAAATGGCGGTTTCTACCTCCTGCAGGTGAAAATACCCCTGATTGCGCAGCAAAAATAAAAATTCGCTGAGATCCAGACGCGCTCGTTTCAAATTGCGGCGATAAAAGATGCCTTTATCAAATAGCACAAGGGATTCACCGGTCAAAAAGCGGCGTAATCGCAGTGATTTTCCATTGATGACCGAGATCAGCGTGCTGATGACGCAGTATAGTATAAGGGCGGTCAATGGCTTTAAAAGATTACCCTCCAACGTGGTGGCGATCTCGGCGGCAATGGAGCCGATGGTGATGCCGTTAATGTAATCGAACATGGACAGTTGTGCGATCTGTCGGTTTCCCATCAGCTTGGTGAGAAAAAACAGCGCTATCAGTGATACTGTCGATGCCAGCGTCACTTTTAGAATATCTGTCAAAATATCCATTTGCATGTCTCCTTTTATGCTAGTATGACCGAAAAAACAGGAGGTTTTCCCACATGATGAATTTTAACGACGAGCGCATGTACCACATCGGATTGACACCGCTTCAAGGAGCTGCCGCCGCCATTATTACCGGTGATCCCGGGCGGGTGGAATCCATTGCCCGCTTGTTGGATAACCCCACCTTTGTGGTGCAAAATCGGGAATATACCACTTGGGCGGGCGAACTGTCGGGACAGCGGGTGCTGGTGACCTCTCACGGCATTGGAGGCCCCTCCACGGCAATTTGTGTAGAGGAGTTGTATCGCTGCGGTGTGCGCACCGTGATTCGGGTGGGCACTTGCGGCGGCATGGCGCTTAAAGTGTGTGGCGGTGATCTGGTGGTGGCTACCGGTGCCATCCGTGCCGAGGGCACCTCCCGCGAATATCTGCCGATAGAATTTCCCGCCGTGGCAGATCTGGAGGTCACTACCGCATTGCGGGATGCTGCTGCCGCGTTGGGGTGTGCGGTCCACGCGGGCGTGGTACACTGCAAGGATTCGTTTTACGGTCAGCATGACCCCGATGCGTCGCCGGTCTCTTATCAGCTCAATAATCAGTGGCAGGCGTGGCTGAAAGGCGGCTGTCTGGCCTCCGAAATGGAATCCGCCACCCTGTACACCGTAGCCGCCGCCTTGGGTATGCACGCCGGCTGTGTGCTGCATACGGTGTGGAATCAGGAACGGGAAAAAGCGGGGCTGAGCAATCCTCGCGGCGAAAGCACCGAAAATGCCGCAAAAGCCGCAGTAAATGCGCTGAAAGCATTGATTGTTAAGTAAAAATATGGTATACTATTTTATTCGCAAATAAGGGGGGATACGCTTGCGCATTTTAGGGATCGATCCGGGTTACGCCATCATCGGTTGGGGTGTACTGAATTATGAACGCGGTCGGTATACGCCGCTGGATTTCGGTGCCATCACCACGCAGGCGGGCACACCCTTCGGTGAACGATTGCAACAGATATATAACGACATTACCCTTCAGTTGGATCGTCACCATCCCGACGTGATGGCGATTGAAAAGCTGTATTTCCAAAACAACCAAAAAACCGCCATTGAGGTGGCGGAGGCCCGCGGCGTGATCCTGTTGGCAGCACAGCAGGCGGGAATTCCCGTATTTGAATATACCCCCTTACAGGTTAAGAGTGCTGTGACGGGTTACGGGCAGGCGCAAAAGCCGCAAGTCATGGAAATGACCCGCCGCCTGCTGCGATTGCAGCAGGTACCCAAGCCGGACGACACGGCGGATGCCCTTGCCATTGCGATTTGCCATGCACAAATGGGTGGTACGGCGCTGAAACTCAGAATCGCGAAAGGATGTTGAGATTATGCTATACAGTGTGCGCGGAACGCTGATCCATCGGGAGCCCGGTGCGGCGGTGGTGGAATGCGGCGGTGTAGGATATCGTTGCTCTGTTACGTTGAATACCGCCCGACGCTTGCCTGATGTGGGCGAGGAGGTCATGCTGTACACCATCCTGAATGTGCGGGAGGATGCGGTGGATCTGTTTGGTTTCGCCGAAAGAAGTGAATTGGCTTGCTTTAAAATGCTTACCTCCGTCAACGGTGTCGGGCCCAAAGCGGGTCTGGCGATCTTGTCGGAATTATCGCCCGAACGAGTGGCATTGGCCGCCGCTGCCGGCGATCACAAGGCGTTTACCCGTGCGCAAGGCGTCGGCCCCAAGCTGGCGCAACGCATTGTGCTGGAGCTTAAGGATAAGGTGGGGCTTCCCACCGCGGGGGACGGGATCTCGGTCATCGCTCCCGTGCCTGCAGGTGGAGTCAGTGCCTCTCATGCCGCTGAGGAAGCGGTCAGCGCGCTGACCATGCTGGGCTTTACCGCAGGTGAAGCTTCTGCAGCAGTCGGTAAACTGGATAGCAGTTTGCCTGTGGATCAACTGGTACGGCAAGCCTTGAAAACCTTGGGACGCCATTAAGACGAGGGGAAGTGACCCGTTATGGAAGAAATGGATTATGAAAATCGCATGATGTCGGCGGAATATCTGCCGGAGGATGATGGGGATAACCCCTTACGTCCGCGCACTCTTGCGGAATATATCGGGCAGGAAAAGGTCAAAAGCAATTTGTCGGTGTTTATCGATGCGGCAAAGCTGCGCGGTGAGCCGTTGGATCACGTGTTGCTGTACGGCCCTCCCGGTTTGGGAAAAACCACGCTGTCCGCCATCATCGCCACGGAGCTGGGGGTTAATTTCCGCATTACCTCCGGTCCGGCACTGGAACGTCCGGGCGATCTGGCGGCCCTGTTGACCAACTTGGAGCAGGGTGATGTGCTGTTTATTGACGAGATCCATCGTCTGCCCCGCACCGTGGAGGAGATTTTGTATCCCGCCATGGAGGACTTTGCCATCGACATCATCAACGGCAAGGGACAGGGCGCTGCTTCCATTCATTTGCCGCTCCCCAAATTCACACTCATCGGCGCAACCACTCGTGCAGGTCAATTGTCTGCACCGTTGCGTGACCGTTTTGGCGTGGTTTGCCGCTTGGAAATGTATACTCCGGAGGAACTGGCGAAAATCGTGCGCCGCAGTGCGGATATCTTGCAGATCCCCTGCGATCACGACGGCTCACTGGAAATTGCGTCTCGCTCCCGCGGGACCCCCCGTATTGCCAATCGCCTGCTTAAGCGGGTACGGGATTTCGCGCAGATTATGAACAACGGTGTGATCACCGATGAAGCCGCCCGTGCCGCTTTGGACAGAATGGAAGTAGATGAACTGGGGCTGGATATGGTTGACCGCCGCATGCTGCAGGCGATGATCCGCCATTATAACGGCGGCCCCGTAGGGTTGGATACGCTGGCGGCCATGATCGGCGAAGAATCCGTCACCATTGAAGATGTGTATGAGCCCTATTTGATGCAACTGGGCTTTATCGGCAGAACCCCCCGCGGACGAGTGGTGCTGCCCGCAGCATATGCCCATTTGGGCATACCGACCCCCGGCGAAGCTGACCGAAATCAACAACTCACACTGGATGTGTAATTGCTTATGAGAACCGCTGAAAATTGGAAAGATTACGAATTGCTGGACACCACTGACGGTGAACGCCTGGAACGGTGGGGGAACTGCATTCTCATTCGTCCCGACCCGCAGATCTTGTGGAATACGGGTCGCCGTCATCCGCTGTGGAATAAGGCGCAGGCGCGGTATCACCGCTCCCGCACCGGCGGCGGACAATGGGAAAACTATCAGCCCTTGCCGGACGTGTGGGAGATTGGGTATGACAGCCCTGCTGCCGGCCTGTCCGGTTTGCGCTTTCGGTTAAAGCCCATGGGCTTCAAGCATACCGGTCTGTTTCCTGAACAGGCGGTGAACTGGGATGCCATGGCACAGATGATCCGCGCGGCTGAACATCCCATTCGTGTCCTGAATCTGTTCGGATACACCGGCGGTGCTACGCTGGCTTGTGCTGCAGCAGGTGCCCATGTGACCCATGTAGATGCCTCTAAGGGTATGGTAGCATGGGGACGAGAAAATGTAACCGCTTCCGGTCTGGCTGACCGTCCCATGCGGTGGTTGGTGGACGATTGCGGTAAATTCGTGCAACGGGAGCAGCGCCGCGGTAACACCTATGATGCCATTTTGATGGATCCGCCTTCTTATGGGCGCGGTCCCGGCGGTGAGGTGTGGAAATTGGAGGATCAGATTTTCTCCCTGGTAAAGGATTGCGTGTCCTTGCTGTCCGAAAAACCGCTGTTTTTCCTCATCAATTCCTACACCACGGGCTTGTCCCCGTCGGTGATGCAATACGTTTTGGCCTCGTTGGTGACGCCCCGCTTCGGCGGTGTGACCACTGCCGATGAGATCGGTCTGCCCGTGACGCAAAGCGGGCTGACGCTTCCTTGCGGTGCTACCGCTATGTGGAAGGCGAGGTGACGTCTGTGGAGATGATCGAAGTACGGGACGTGCAGTTTCGGTATGACGAGGAGGAAGGCTCCTCCGCTGTTGTGTTGGACGGCATTCACATGACGGTGCGCAAGGGCGAATTTGTGGCGTTATTGGGTCATAACGGTTGTGGAAAATCTACCTTGGCCAAGCACTTTAATGCCATGCTCCTGCCCCTTGGCGGTGCCGTACTGGTCAAGGATATGAATACGACAGACGAGCGCCATAAATACGATATTCGCAGCACGGTAGGCATGGTACTGCAAAATCCGGATAATCAACTGGTGTCTACCATTGTGGAGGAGGACGTGGCGTTCGGACCTGAGAACTTGGGCGTGGAGCCTGCTGTCATTCGCACTCGCGTGGACGAGGCGCTGAAAGCGGTCGGCATGTACGATTATCGTGACCACGCTGCTCATAAGCTGTCGGGCGGACAAAAACAGCGCGTCGCCATTGCCGGTGTACTGGCTATGCAGCCGGAATGTATCGTGCTGGACGAGCCCACTGCCATGTTGGATCCTCGTGGCCGCCGTGAGGTGATGGATACCGTCTGTCGCTTAAATCGCGAGCAGGGTATTACCATTGTGCTCATTACCCACTACATGGAGGAGGCCGTGCTGGCAGACCGTGTACTGGTGATGGACGACGGCAAGGTGGTGCGAGAGGGAACCCCTCGGCAGGTGTTTTCTCAAGTAGAGCAACTGCGCGCCTTGGAATTGGACGTGCCACAGCCGACGGAACTGTGCCACGTATTGCAGCAGGAGGGTATCACCCTGCCTGATGGTGTGTTGACGATTGAGGAATGTGCGGAGGCATTATTACAACAACTGGAGGGATACCATGGCGGTCATTGAAACCAAACATTGTACCGTGCGGTATTCCGTTGGCACACCCTTTGAGCGCGAGGCGCTGACTGACCTGTCGGTATCCATTGAGGAAGGGGACTTTGTCGGGATTATCGGTCATACCGGTTCCGGTAAATCCACCTTTGTACAGTTGCTTAACGGTCTTCTCAAGCCCACCTCCGGTACGATCCTGTTGAACGGAAAAGACATTTGGGAGCATCTCAAGGAGATCCGTCAGGTACGGTTTCAGGTGGGTATGGTGTTTCAGTATCCCGAGCATCAATTGTTTGAGGAGACGGTGTATAAAGATATTGCTTTTGGTCCCCGCAATATGGGCTTGTCCGAAAATGAGATCCGCGATCGAGTGTATCGGGCGGCTTCCATGGTAGGATTAAAAGAAGAACTGCTGGAGAAATCGCCGTTTGACCTGTCGGGCGGTGAAAAGCGTCGAGCGGCCATTGCCGGTGTGATGGCGATGCAGCCGCGGGTGCTGATTTTGGATGAGCCCACAGCGGGTCTGGATCCCCGTGGCCGCAACCAACTGTTGCAGCAGATCCGAGCGTATAAGGATGAAAATAACTGTACTGTGTTGCTGGTGTCTCACAGCATGGAGGATGTGGCGCGCGTTGCCGATCACGTGCTGGTACTGAACAGCGGAACGATTGCCATGCAGGGGACGACCGCATCGGTGTTTTCCCGCTGTGATGAGCTGGAAAATATGGGATTGTCGGTGCCTGCCGTTACCAAGATCATGGCGCAGTTGCGCCGTGCAGGCGTTCCCATCCCTGACGCCGTGTACACGGTGGAGCAGGCGCGGCAGGCTTTGCTGCCGTTGTTGAAAGGGGGTGCCGACCGTGCTGTCTGACATCACCATTGGCCAATTTTTCCCGGGTAATTCGGTGCTGCACCGCATAGATCCCCGCGTCAAATTAGCACTGACATTTATTTATATCGTAGCGGTGTTTATTCCCCGTAACTGGTGGGGCTTGGGCTTGGCTGTCGCTGCACTGATAGGGGCGGCATTGCTATCCCGTTTGCCCGCGCGGCTACTTCTCAAGGGATTAAAACCGGTACTGCCGCTGATCGTGCTTACCTCCATCATCAATCTGTTTTATGTGGACGGCACGGTGCTGTGGCACTGGTGGATTTTCCGTATCACGTGGGAAGGCATCGCTACAGCGGCATTTATCGCCATTCGCATTTTGTGCCTGATTGCCGGCACCTCGCTGCTGACCTATACCACATCGCCCACCACCCTCACTGACGCGCTGGAGCGACTGCTCAGCCCCTTGCGGGTGATACGGGTACCGGTGCATGAGATCGCCATGATGATGACCATTGCGTTGCGCTTTATCCCCACCCTCATTGAGGAGACTGACAAGATTATGTCAGCCCAAAAGGCGCGGGGTGCGGATATGGAAAGCGGCGGATTGATGCAACGGGTGCGGGCGCTGATTCCCGTCTTGATTCCGTTGTTTATTTCCTCTTTCCGTCGCGCCTATGAGCTGGCAACCGCCATGGAATGCCGTTGCTACCATGGCGGAGAGGGGCGCACGCGCATGAAGCAGTTGCATATGCGCAGCGGTGATTATGTGGCACTGCTGCTGATGGCATTGCTTATTGCCGCATTATTTGTACTCAATACGCAATTTCCCAAAGTGATTTAATAAAGAGGGAGGAATACCGGTGTCGAAACTGCTGCTGACTATCCGTTACGATGGCACACGCTTTCACGGGTGGCAAGTACAGCCCAATGGCATTACCGTGCAGGAAACCCTGCAGGACGCGGTAGAACAGATCACCGGTATTCGCTCTGACCTTACCGGCTGCAGTCGTACCGATGCCGGTGTTCACGCCCGTCGGTTTTACTGCACCACCGCTTTACCGCAAAAGCAAACGCCGGAGGCGTTTTGCAAGGCACTGAATGCCGTGTTGCCGCCGGATGTGGCGGTGTTGTCCGCTCGCTGTGTGTCGGATGAGTTTCATCCGCGCTACAGCGCCATGGGAAAGCGATATTGCTATCGTATTTGGAACGGTGCCGTACGGGATCCGTTTGAACGTCCCTATTCGTTACATATTCGTACGCCGCTGGACGAGCGGCACATGAACGAAACGGCGCAGTTGTTTCTCGGCACTCACGATTTTTCCGCTTTTTGCTCTGCGGGCGGCTCCGTGCAGGATAAGGTGCGCACTATTACCCGTTCTGAGGTGACGCGTCAGGGCGATGTGGTTGCCTATACGGTGGAAGCCAACGGCTTTTTGTATAACATGGTGCGCATACTGGTGGGCACCTTGCTGGATGTGGAATACGGAAAGCTGACCGTGGCGGACATTCGCCGTGCCTTGCAGGAGGGGGACCGTCAGGCAGCGGGCATTACCGTCTCGCCCCAAGGCCTGTTTTTGGATGACGTCTGGTATTCGGAGGACGCGTTATGAAAAAGAAAACTCAAAACCGCATACGCAACATCCATCTGTTACCCAACGCCGATGCACAAGAGGTACGGGAGCGCACCGGCTATCAGCGCCGTCGCCGTCATCCCGGCAGGCAGCTGCTGCTTCGGCTGGCGATCATAGCCGCGGCTTTGTTTGTGCTGTTTTTGATATGGAACAACTGGGAAAAAATTGCTCCCGAATCGGTGTTGGATTGGGCTGAATCTCAATTTGGCGAAGGCGAAGTGGGGGAGGGATACCCTTACACCATCAGCGGTAACACTGTGGTGGGGATGGGACAGACCAACAACCATTTGGCAGTCTTGACCGAATCCTCTGTAAAATTTCTCAACACCACGGCGGGTTGTGTGGTGGAACGTCCGCACACCTTCAGCGATCCGTCCTTTAAAACCGTGGGGAAATATGCGCTGATTACCGAAATGGGCGGTGCTCGCTTCCAACTGGAAACTCGCCGCGAAACGGTTCTCACGGTGGATCTGGAAAACCGCAGCATTTATGCCTCGGATGTAATCTCCACCGGTACGGTGGCTGTTGCTACCGATTCCGCTTCTCAAAACTATTTGTGCGGCATTCAGGTGTACAATTCCCGTGGCAGGATTATTTACGAATACAATACGGGTAAATACCTCATTACCAATCTGGCATTGGCGCCCAACGGGCGAGCACTTGCTGCTGTAGGCACCTATGCAGAGGGTGGCACATTAAAATCTGTGTTGCTGTTGTTCAATTTTTCTGAGGAGACCCCAACCGAGTTTAGCGGAACGGACATTTTACTGTATGATGTAGCCTATTTCGGCTCGGGCAAGGTGTTGGCAGTCGGCGACACCGCCTATTGGGTGGCAGACGCTCATGAAAACACGGTGGAAAAAATCGGCTACGATGGTATGGAATTGATGGGGTATGCGGCGTCTCGTACCACGGCGGGACTGGTTATGCGTCAATCGGGCAGTACCGGTTCGGGCGAGGTGTGGCTGTTTGACTCTTCGGGCACCATCTCAAAGACCCATCGGTTTGCCGGCACGTTCCGTCACGCCGCATGTCGGGATACTCAGTTCCTGCTGCTGACGGATGAAACCCTGTTTGTTGTGGGCGGAAAGGCGGACGGCACACAAATGAATGCTCCGTCCGATGGACTGCTGGCTGCCGAATACCGTGGCTCGTTTATGCTGCTGACTCTTAACGAATTGCGCCAACTGACCTCTTGATAAAATTTGTTGTATATTTGGCAAAAAAATGATATACTTTTCTGTAATGTACTTTGCAGATAGCGCGAAGGAGATGTAAGAAAATGGCATATATTTTGGATGGGGCGATCATACTAATTTTGATTGTGTCGGTTGCACTGGGGTATCGTCGAGGGTTTATCCGTTCGGTCGTACAGCTGGTGGGATTGATTGCTGCTTTTGTGTTGGCATTTTCCTTTAGTGCGACGCTGGCAGGGGTTGTTTTTGATAAGTTTGCCAGTCAGCCGCTTCAGGAAAGCATTGCTGAGGCTCTGCAGGAGAACGCGACGTCCTCTGCGTCGGAACAGGTGGAAACGGTACTGGATGCGCTTCCGGAATTTTTGGTTAACACCCTTCATGCTGATGAAGCGGCAAAGGCTGCCTTGGACGGATTGTCTCAGAAAATGAATGAATCGGCACCCGCCCTTGCCGAAACCGTTGTGGTAGATATTCTTCGCCCGTTAGCGGTGGCGTTGCTGCGATTTGTGTTGTTCCTGCTTTTGTTTTTGGTGCTGATGATCGCCGTAAAGCTGATTACGAAATTGATCAAACCGATTACCAAGCTTCCGCTTATTCGTCAAACGGACGGACTGTTGGGTGCCGCTGTGGGTCTCCTCAAAGGCGTGTTGTTTATACTGGTAGCAGTTACGATCATGCAATTGTTGGCCCCCTCCGAAATTTTGATAAAACCGGAGGATTTAAGCGGCAGTTTCTTGGCAAACTGGATCGCCGAGCATAATCCTATCGCGGCAGGACTTTCACTGTAATATTGTTTGAAGACGGAGTATAAGGTCATGGAAAGTTTAAAATTCAAATGGAATATTCCCAATGTCTTGTCGCTGGTGCGTTTGGCACTGCTGCCGATATTTGCGGTGCTGTACCTGAAAAGTGACGGGCAGGACGCCCTGCTGTACTGGGCATTGGGAGTGCTGGTGTTTTCCGGATTGACCGACCTGTTGGACGGCGTGATCGCGCGCCGTTTTAATCAGATCACGGAGATCGGTAAACTGCTGGATCCGCTGGCGGATAAACTGACACAGGTGGCGGTCTTGGTCTGCCTGGCGATCCGCTATCACGATCTGATCCCGCTGATGGTGATCTGCCTTGTTAAGGAATTGCTGCAGCTGATCGGGGGTTGGTTGCTGCTGTCCCGCCGTGATATTATTCGCGGTTCCAAATGGTTCGGCAAGGTCTCCACGTTCACTTTCTACGCTGTCATGCTGGCGATCGTGATGTGGAAGGATATGCCGTCGATGGTGTTTTGGGTATTGGTCAGCTTGGTGGCTGCCACCATGCTGTTTTCCTTTTTCAACTATATGTCTATTTATTTCAAGCTGCGCCGTTCCGTTCCCGAATCGAAAACGCAATCTGCCGCGCAGGCAGAAGAGAGGACCTAACACATGGTATGTTCCCGTTGTCAAAAGCGCCCCGCGGTGGTGTTTATCACCCGCATGGAGGGGAATGAAAGCGTTAACGAAGGGCTGTGCCTGACCTGTGCAAAGGAATTGGGCATCAAGCCTGTTGACGATCTGCTTAACAAGTTTGGTATCGGACAGGAAGAACTGGAGCAAATGGACGAGCAGTTCGGCGAACTGATGAATGTGGAGGACGGCGACGGCGATTTTATGCCGGGTGGCGCTGCCACATTTCCTTTTTTGCAAAACCTGTTCGGAGATAAAAATGCCCCTCAGGGAAAAGACGCTCCTGCCGAAAAACCGACAGAAGAAAAAACGAAAAAAGAGAAAAAACGCAAATTTCTCGATACTTACTGTACCGATCTTACCAAAAAGGCACGGGACGGACAGCTGGATGCCATCATTGGCCGCGATCGGGAGATCTATCGTACGGTACAGATCCTGTGTCGCCGCACCAAGAACAATCCCTGCTTGATCGGTGAACCCGGCGTGGGCAAAACCGCCATTGCCGAGGGCTTGGCGCTGCGCATTGCCGCCGGTGAGGTGCCGTATAAATTACAAAACAAAGAGCTGCATCTGTTAGATCTGACGGCGCTGGTGGCGGGTACACAGTTCCGCGGCCAGTTCGAAAGCCGCATCAAGGGTCTCATTGAGGAGGTGCGCGCGCAGGGCAACATCATCCTGTTTATCGACGAGGTGCACACGCTGGTGGGTACCGGTGATTCGGAGGGTAGTATGTCTGCCGCCAATATCCTGAAGCCTGCCCTGTCCCGTGGTGAGATTCAGGTGATCGGCGCTACCACTTTTAACGAATATCGTCAGCATATTGAAAAGGACTCCGCACTGGAACGCCGTTTCCAACCCATCAAGGTAGAAGAACCGTCCGTGGAGGATACGGTGGAAATGTTGCGCGGTATCAAGGGCTACTACGAACAGTACCATGCCGTTTCCATTGACGACGGGTTGCTCCGTCGGGCTGTCACCCTGTCCGAACGGTATATTACCGACCGTTTTCTGCCGGACAAAGCCATTGACCTGCTGGACGAGGCCTGTGCTGCCGCGGCTCTGCAAAATACCAAGGCGGATGAGTATGCCCGTTTGGTGTTGCGTCAAGAGGCGCTCAAGCAGCGCGAAACGGAGGAAATGGGCAAGGATGCGGTGGATTACGAACAACTGGCAAACGTTCGCGCCGATCTCATGAAAGTGGAGCAGGAACTGGAAACCCTGCGCCCACAGGCGCTCAGTATGCCGGTTACGGAACAGCATCTTGCCAAGGTCATCGAACTGTGGACGGGCATTCCCGCCTCTAAGGTGCAGGAAAATGAATTGGCGAAGCTTTCTCAATTGGAAGCAGAGTTAAAGAAGCATATCATCGGACAGGACGAGGCAGTTTCGGCAGTAGCTGCCGCTATTCGCCGTAGTCGTGTGCAGATCAGTCCCCGTCGCCGTCCCGCGTCCTTTATCTTTGTGGGTCCCACCGGTGTGGGGAAGACCGAATTAGTCAAGGTATTGGCGGCACAGCTGTTTGACACACCCGATACGCTGATTCGTCTGGATATGTCGGAATTTATGGAGAAGCACGCGGTATCCCGCATGATCGGCTCGCCTCCCGGCTATGTGGGCTATGATGAAGCCGGACAGTTGACGGAAAAAGTGCGCCGTAAACCCTATTCCGTCATTCTGTTTGATGAGATCGAAAAGGCGCATCCCGATGTACTGAATATTTTGTTGCAGATTTTGGACGAAGGTCGTGTGACGGACGCCCACGGTCGGGTGGTCTATTTTGAAAACACTGTGATCGTCATGACCTCCAATGCGGGCAGCCAATTCCGCGAGAATCTCATGGGCTTCGGCAAAACCGATGTTCAAGCATCTCGGGATAAAGCGGCGAAAGCGCTTTCGGATTTTTTGCGTCCCGAATTTATCAGCCGCGTGGATGAAATTGTGTATTTCGCACCCTTGACCCGTGAGGCTTACGAGAATATTGCCGTACTTATGCTGTCAGAGCTCACAGGTCCCTTATCGGAGCGAGGCATCATCCTGTCGTGGGGCGAGGATGTTCCGTCTTATCTGGCGCAAAAAGCAGAGGGCGGCAAGCGCGGTGCCCGCGATCTGCGTAACGCGATTCGCCGCGAAGCGGAGGATCGCATCGCCTCTTTGATTGTAGACTGCCATGGCAAAACACTGACAGCCATCCGCCTGACAGTAGAGGATGGAATTCTATCGCTGCAAACCTTAACTTAACCATTATGAAAGGGAGGGAGATTGTTGTGAAACGATCCTATTCGGAGATCACGCCGTACATTCGGGAATTGGCAGCACTGTCCGAGCGCAATAATGGCATCGCTCCCCAAATGTATGCGCAGCACCATGTCAATCGGGGTCTGCGCGACATGAACGGCAACGGCGTCGTTACGGGTCTGACCGAAGTGTCCCATATCAAAGCAAAAGACGTGACTGCCGATGGGCAGGCGATCCCCTGCGAAGGGCAATTGTACTATCGCGGCATCAATGTGCGCGATCTGGTAGACGGTTTTCGCCGTGACGATCACTTCCCCACACCTCACCCGAGGAAATCAAGGCCAATCTCGTTGCCCAACTCACCGCTTCGGTACGTTGGAC
>JAFVQV010000159.1 GCA_017504645.1 Clostridia bacterium
GTGTCGTTTCAACAGCAGTTCCATCTGTGTATTTGTGCACTACCCAATCTACCGTTTCTTTCGGAAGCTTTGTTGTGCTGTCCCAATATGAAGATAAATATTTTTCCGTAGAAACTGTTTTGGTATGCACCACTTTGGTCACTCCATCATCCACCACAGCACCAAAGGCGGCATTGCCGTCTTTTCCGGTAGTCACACCAATGGTCGTACCTTCACCGGTTGCACCTGTGGGGAAGGTGGTGTTGTTGAACGAATAGCTGTCCGGTCCTGTTGTGGTTTCTGCCAGTACCGACCAGCCGCCGACAGCCAGCGTGGTGACAAGCATCACGGCAGCCATCGATACAGCAAGTATACGTTTTGACATAAATCGTTACCCCTTTCTTTTTTATATATAAACAAGCGATATCGCCTGTAATTGCTTAGGACAAATGCTCCACGCTCACGGCGTCATACACGCTGAAAAACTCTATCTGCGCCGTATCCGTCAGTTGCTGCACATACGCGTCATACCGCTGGTTTTCCAGTACGATCTGAATCTGCTCACGCACGGCTTCCAACGCCGGTATTGCACCGTCATCAGCCGCAAACGCCTCACGGTTTTGCTCGTAATACGCCGTGATGTCCTGATCGCTCACCGCAAGAACCGTATCCTGCAGTTTATCTTTCAATTCATCCTGTATGCCGGACAAATATCCCACATAAAACACGTGGTAGGTCAATTCATCCGGCCCATATACGATTTCTTCACCGCCTTGGGCACGTTTCCGATTTTCTGCCTGTCGGGCAGATTCCACAGCAGAATAGGTCAAATCAACCTTAATATCGTATTTCTTCGCCTCCAACAGCTGTACCTTGTCGGCTATAATCGCCTCGGCAGCGGCGCGGCGCAGTACTTCATTCGGAGTCTCTCCACCAAATTCACGCTCCCAGAAATCGGCATCACCGGAATCCACACCATAGCGTTCTTCCAGCTCGTAAGCCACCGACAAGCGGCATTCTCCCATCATGTACAGGAGCTCTTCCTGCTCCACCTTAACACCGTTAACCGAGAATACATAGGTTGGGCGAGTAAAGAACCATGCCCCCACCAGCAATAATGCCACAACAAGGATGGCAGTAAAAACACCTATGATTATCCGCCGTTTATCCGTCATGCTCTCACCTCACTAAACGGTAAGTACCGGATGAAAGTTGCCAGCTTTGAGCGCCATCCGTGGTATGATATCCATCACTCAAGCAGATCACGCCGCTGATTTCCTCCGGTGCACACACCGTCAGTACAACGGCTTCATCCTCTCGATGCCAATTTACCGAAACCTTGCCAAACGGCGACAAAAACCAGGCGGCAGCATGCTGTAAATTCTCGGCAAATCGTGGCTGTATCGCATATTCACGAACAGAACGCACTAAGGGGTTCGGGCGGAGCCCCGCCAGTTCCTGCATAAAAAGCGAAGCGATATCACCCCAAAAATGGTGGTTACGGGATGTGTGCTCCCCGCCGCTCGGAATAAATTCCTCCGCAAGCGTGGTGGCTCCTTCTGCAACCCACATACCATAAGCGGGATAATCGGTGCGGGTGATCATGATAAGCGCCAGATCCACATAACCGTAGGCAGCTAACACGTGGAAAATGTGCCGTGCACCAATCACACCACAATACAGGTGATCATCCTGATTATGAATATACTCTACCAGCTTCTCAACGGCTTTCGGCTTCTCCGCCTCATCCAAGAGGTCCATATCCACGATCAGCGCTTGAGAGGTCTGGCACTCACCTACCGCGATCATGGTGTCCAAATCAATCAAGTGAGTGCGGATAGCATGCCGCATACGCTGTGCCAGTTCTTGTGCGTACGCCGCTCCGTCAGCATCCCCCACGACACGGAATAGGTGAGCCGCCTTGCGGGCAATATCCCACACCATCGCACTGTCGGTCAGTACCAACGGGGCTAATATCCCCCGCTCCTCATGATCGGGTTGACACCAATCACCCAGCCCGATCGCCAGTAAACCGTTTTCATCCAGATGTCCGTCTACATATGTCAAATACTGCTTGATCAATGTGCGGTTTTCCTTAATGATCTGTGTATCGCCGTCGTATTTATAGCAATAGTACGGCAGGTATACACACACACAGTCCCATGCCGGGCCGTTTCCCCAGTCAAAGCCCCAACCTGCGGTTGGAATAATACCGGGCAGTGCGCCGTCCGCACGCTGAGCCTTAGCGATGCCGCGCATCCATTCCTTGAGGCTTTCGCTTGCATCTAAATGAAGCAACATATGCTCGGCAGATAAGGCAGCATCCGCTGTCCAGCCGTTCTTCTCACGGTGCGGACAATCCGTAGGGAAAAACACAAAATTGGAACGGTCGGAACGCCGTGTCATATCAAATAGGCAGTTTAACGTTTCATCGGAGCAGCAAAAGCCGCCACGTTCCGCCATCTCGGAGCTCATCATCAAATAGGTCAGCAAATCATCCGTTGCCTGTTCAAGGGTGATTCCCTCCACCAGCACATAGCGGAACCCATGGTAGGTAAAAGGCGGAATATACGTTTCCTCTCCCTCACCCTTGCATGCACGGAGAGTTGCGCGACTTTA
>JAFVQV010000160.1 GCA_017504645.1 Clostridia bacterium
GTGTAACGCCTGCAAATTTTCCCGCCGCGCGGCACCACCGACACGGGTCATCATGATTTCCGGTAAGGCAGTATCCTCATACAAGCGCCGCAGCAGAGCGTCCACCGTCAGCGTAGCAGCTAAAGTGCGATATTGCTCGATTTGGGCGATAAACCGCTCACAAAGGACAGCAAGCTCCGGATGGTCGGGATTGTGCCGCATGGCACAAACGCCGGTATAGAGGCATGCAGAGGGGCGCAACAGGTGAATGTGCGCCAAGTCGTCCGGCGAAAAACCGAATAAAGGGGATAGCATGACTGCTGTCAGCGAAACATCCAGCGTGGGATTGTCGATGCATCGCAGCAATGACACGGCCAAGCGGATCTCGGCGGTATCGAAAAAGCCGTTGTCGGAATCTAAGGATACGGGGATACCTAAGCGTTCCAACTCATCACGGTAAGCGACAGCGTGCCCTTTTTTGCTGCGCAGTAAAATACAAAAATCGCCGTAATCGGCAGGGCGAGTGTCGCCATTTTCCGTGATGGGTAAATTGCCGCGCAAGTCGCGAATACGCGCGGCAATTACACGTGCTTCGGCAACGTCTTTGTCCAGCCCGTACTGCTTTGCCTGGTCACCGTCCACAATAAGACATTCGGTTTCATGCTCTGCCGCCTCGGTATAAGCGGCAGAGCAGACCAGTTCTTCCTCTTTGGTGTAAGGGATACCGCCTACCTGCTCGGTCATCAGTTGACGGAACAGAAAGTTAACGCTGTCGGTTACCTGAAGGCGGCTACGGAAATTGTTACCAAGCACGATAACGGCGGGATGAGTTCCGGCGGTATAAGGGGCATAGGTGGTGCGGCGGCGCACAAACAGCTCCGGCATGGCTTGGCGAAAACCATAAATGCTTTGCTTCACATCGCCTACATAAAACAGGTTGCTCTCATTCTTGGAAAGGGCGGAAAACAGGGCGTCCTGTGTAGCATTGGTATCCTGATACTCATCCACCATGATCTCGTCATACTGGCTCGACAGTTCTCGAGCAAACGCCGATGGAACATGATTGCCTGCGTCGTCGGTGGTAGTCAGCAGTTCAAGTGCGTAATGCTCGATGTCATTAAAATCCAGATATTGCTGTGCTGCC
The DNA here is from genome assembly GCA_017504645.1 of Clostridia bacterium. Classification (GTDB taxonomy): domain Bacteria; phylum Bacillota; class Clostridia; order Oscillospirales; family Acutalibacteraceae; genus RGIG3009. Next base: position 1,124 of record JAFVQV010000160.1, read on the forward strand.
TTCTTGTCCGAAAAGCGAAGGGAAAACCGACGCACTACATCGTACAATGCCGCAATTAAACGGCGGGTATCTCGCAGATCGCCGCGGCATTGTTCTTCCGTTCCCAAATAAAGCTTTGAAAGCCCCTTCATTTGCGCACGCATTTCATCCCGCAGTGCAGAAACACGCTGTTTGGCAGATTCATCGGCACAATTGCGGATGGTCTTGACCTTGGAGGGAGTAAGGGCGGATAATTGCGAAAACACGGTGTCCCATGCGAAAGAACCTCGTACCTGCTCCAGCAAATCTTTCAGTATATGTGCATCCAACTGTAAAGCCGGGAGGTAATTGGCACACAGTTGCGTATCATTTTGACACAGCGACGCAGCGCAACGGCACAGATTTAAGCATTTCTGCAATTCGTCTTCAATTTGTGTGCGAACAAGCTTACCCCAAATCGTATCTCCCAGAGGTAAGGTGTCGTCATAAATCGCTTGCGTTTCTGTTAGCCATTCTTCAGGATAAGGGTGTGACTGAATAAACGTATAGAGCTTTTCCACCGTGCTAAGCAGTAGCTTATCGTTTTTGCCGTTTGTCAGCATAGCCGCTAATTCTAAAAAATCGGCAGACTTCTCCCGATAACATTCATTTAAGGTTTCGGTGAGCGCTTCATGACGCAGGAGCAGCAGTTGTTGTTCCTCTGCTACTTTAAAACGAGGAGAAATATTGAGCAGATAAGAATTATCACGCAGCAGATTGGTGCAAAAGGAGTCCACTGTGCTGATAGCGGCACGGGGTAGCGCCAGTTGCTGCCGCTGCAAATGCAGATTTTGCGGATCGGCGGCAATACGCTTGGTAAGTTCGGCGGCAATACGCTGCTTCATTTCTGCCGCTGCCGCCTTGGTAAAGGTGACCACCAGCAAGCGATCAAGATCGGTAGGGGATACGGGATCGGTGATCCTGCCGATCAAGCGTTCTACCAATACAGAGGTTTTACCGGAACCTGCCGCTGCCGATACCAGCAGTGTGCCGCCGCGATCGTCGATGCAATGACGCTGTTCAGTTGTCCAGCTGCGTGCCGCCATGCGACGGTTCCTCCTTTGTGTTGGTATTGTCATCATCCAGTTCGCGTAGAATTTCTTTCAGATCCCGATGCGCGATGGTGCGCACCGGATCCTCTGGCTCATGGCCGCAGATATCGCGATAATCACAAAAACGGCAGCCATCGGTCGCGCCGTCAGTGGGAATGGCGGCGATGTCGCCGCGGTGAAGTGTTTGCGCCATTTGAATCAGCAATTTTTCAATGCGGTGCTGCAACTTGCCAAACTGCTCCAGTGAAGCTAAGGAAGAGGTCATGGAAAGCTCGCCTTTTTTGGTGACAGAGGCGGGAATGAACAGCCCCGCCAGATCTGCCTCCATAGCCTCCAGTATCTGGGGATCGTCCAATAGCAGACCGTTCATGCGCATGGTTGCCAGCCGCTCCCGTTCCATATCCTCCGTCGAAAGATCTCGTTGAACGCGGATGATCGGAAGCTTGGCCGGCAGATACAGCACGCCCGCAGGCGCTGTATTGCCGTATCGTGCCTGTCCGTTCTGACAAATGGAAAAAATATAAATGAGCATTTGCAGATTGATGCCTTCCAGAATTTCCGAAAGATCAAATTCCTTTTGCCCGGTTTTGTAATCGATCACGCGGATGTAGGATTTTCCATCGCGACGCCATACATCCACGCGATCGACCTTGCCGGATACTTGAATGGTAGTGCCGTCGGGTGTGGTTAAGATCCAGGGGGGGATACCGTTCCCGTCCGTGTCGCAATGTCCGATGGGTAGTTCATAATCCACGGGGACAAATTTGCTTTGCTTCAATTCTTGTACCACGCGCCACAGCAATTCTCTGCACAGACGGGTCAGCTGACGAATAAGATCGAAAAACCGACTGTCATCCTCCGGCATGCCGCCCATGCAATTGTTAACATATTCGTTGACTGCTTGTTGTGTATCACGGAAGATTTGCTCTTTGCTGCAATTTTTCCATTGATTTGCCGCATATTGGGGCAATAACTGCTGCATTACATGATGAGCCAAAGTTCCTGCTTCGGTACTGCCCAATTGAGCGGCGCGACGAGACTTCAGTCGGATACCGTATTTGCAGAAGTAAGCAAAGCGGCAAAGGTGATAGGTGTCCACCTGAGAGGGGGACAACTGCAACTGCGAGCCAAACAACCGCTTGGCAATCGACGGATCCTCAAAGGAAAAACTTCCGACAGTACGGCGGATTGCCTCCATGCGTGCTTGGTAGGCAGAATTTTTATCAAACACCTCACGGAAAGAGGCGGTAAGTGTGTTTTCTTCGTGCCACCAGTAAGCCATACGGTTAAATGCGTCGGCGGCAGATTCAGTATCGGTGCCGGCGTTATTTGTGCTGACACCCTTTGTGTGGGAGGGTA